>NZ_KI542729.1:0-32693 GCF_000496155.1 Ferroplasma sp. Type II | reverse complement strand
TTATTAATGTCCCAGATGGATATTTAAATGTTTATCCATGTATAACGTTATATAAAAATAAATCCATAGAAAATAAAGGTGAATTTAATTATTTAAATAATACAGGAATATTAAATGATAGCATATCAATAAGTGGTTATATGGAATTAGAATACCCAAATTCTAACTGCATAAAAATCGTGCATGGAAATGTGTGCGGTGAGTCTTCACGCTTATTTATAAATAACACACAAACCTCAAAATATAATTTTGGTAATATAAAAGTAAATAATAAAAATTCCACATTAAAAATAATGATAATTATGAACACAAAAAACAAAAATATAAAAAATATAGATAATTATTCATATAACATCAATGCAACATTAAAAAATTTGAAAATAATTGATAAAACACATGGCTATTTCCATTATATGGATTATCTGAATGGAAAAACTTATTATATAAAGCCAGAGATTAAAATACTTAATGTGTGACTTTACACATATCTGATACAATATCCTTAGAAACACTGAATTATACTAGATTTTTCACTCTAATAGTCGGGGTACAGTAGCAAATATTTCAGAGACTATTGAGAAGGGGCTCAATGGTATTGTACTGAAAAGCTATGGTGCAGGTTCCACTCTATATACTGTATATTCACCAGAAAATTGCATTCGGAGATACTGTAAACTTTATCGTGGGACATAAGGGCAATAAAAAGTGCATACGTTATTCTCACTTATGGCATATCTCTTTGTTGCAATCATATACAATGAAATTTATTTACATAATGAACCTGTTTCCCCTATATCCATAGTAGGATACCTGATTGATACAAATCTCAACTATGCAGCAAGGGGAATGAGTGTAACAATAGACTGGAACGTAAATCAGGCATCTCCGAGTTCATACTGAAAACAATGAGGCTGGAAAGCATGATAAAGTATTGATGCGCCCACACCATAATATTTGAAAAACGTTAAAAAATGCTATTCTGTGAGCAACGAAACTAAAATTGATGTGAAGTCATGATATATAAATTATATTTACAATAAAAATTGTCCAATTAATTCCACATGCCCGAGTGATAAAGTGGGTAGATCAAGACCTGTAATTTATAAATACGTATAATTATGTACACAATCAGTGGTTATGCATCAGAAAAGTTGGTTAGAGAAAACACTAAATATCTTTATATAATTTTTAACAATGTATAATGTAATTATAAACGGAAATGATTATTCCATGGCAAATACCATTCTAAATCAGATTAAAAACCTTAAGAATTCTATGCCTGATGCCAATATAGAAGTGGTATTCAACAGGTCTGCGGTAAAAACACTTCTTAAGGGAAGCGAATTCATCCCTAAGGTTAAAGAGATTATTGATTCTGGTGTGAAAATAAATGCGTGCAAAAACACTTTAAAAGGGATGAAATTAAGCGAGGAGGATGTTGATAGGGATGCAGGAATTGGAATAGTACCTGCTGCAGTGGAAGAGATAATAAAGAAGCAGGCCGAAGGATACTATTACCTGCAATTATAAATCTATCTAAATCCTGGAAAATAAAAAAATAAGTGCAGGTGCCGGGATTTGAACCCGAGTCGAAAGCTTGGAAGGCTTCCGTGCTACCAGGCTACACCACACCTGCTCAATCCTTAAACACAAATGTATTTATGTATTTTTCTATTATTTTTTACTGATTATTTTTGTTAAACTTATATTTATTTACAATTCAACCTGCCAGAAATATAACCACTGAGTTTACGATGCGGATGAATTTTTGGAAAGAATGTTGAAATATTATTCCTATAGAAGTTAATTTGGGAAATGAGAGAAGTACTTAAATAAGGCTTTAAGTCTGATGAAGATTCCTATATACTCAAAGGATTTAATATAAGTTCATATGTAAGTATAAGTTTTGCCAGTGAAAGAGGAAGCCTCTATACCCTGGCATGAGATGGCTCACAATAATTATATAGAATATTCAGCAATTATTTTGATTTCCGTATGGGTTGATACACGGGAGGTTTCGTTTACATAAATAGTGTTAACTGTATGTACCGGCGATGGGGCAGTGACGTTAAAGTATACATATCCCGTACTACGATTGTATGTATTAGGTATAAGGTTACCATGTTCCTCTATTGTGATATTTGTTATGTTATACTTATAATCAGTGTAATACCTTAAACTGTAATTATCTCCGGTTGCAAGCTCATATTCTTTATCTGTTTCACTTAGTTTGGTCCAGTTGCCATTATGCAAGTACTCAAGGTTTATTACCTCAGGACCAGAGGCAACATGAAGTGGTGGGTTCAGGGCGATAATCCAGAAAACAAACCATGTAATTATCAGTTCAAGATACATCAGCAATTTATGGGATGTCTGCTTTGGAATCGCTATTTTAAATAACTTTACGAGGTTTCTTAAAAAGTATATTACTGCTATTATCAATATTATGGCAAGATACCAGTAACCGTAAATTTCAAGTTCACCAGATAGAAGCCCTATCAGTGCGCCAGTTATAAAAATAAGCATTATGGCCTTTGCTCTTTCCCTCTCATAGGATAAGTATTCTCTTTTATCGAATTTTGGTTCTTCAAACAATGGTTCTTCATTTTTCTTGGGAGTTGCCATAGGTCTACCTGTTATTCGATAATGAAACTAACATATTTATTGGTTTCGTATTTCTTATAATTCCAGAAGCTATTAAAACTCCAGAAGCGCCCAAATCCATAGATACTTCTATATCTTTTCTGGTCTTTACCCCGGCACCAACAAGAAGTTTTGTTTTCCCATTACATGCCTTTGCTGCCTGGGCTATTATTTCCGGCTTCGCAGATGATACTGATACATTTCCTCCAATAAGCTCTGGAGGTTCATAAGCTATGTATGTGGGTTCCAGATTAGAGTATTTTTCTACTTCATGAAGATCCTCAACACACAGAACTATTTCAAAATCCAGTTTTTTTGATTTTTTAACGGTTTCCTCTATTGTTGTGCTTCCTATCCTTTTTTCGGAATGGTTCAGAAGTGATCCCTTTATACCTATGTCGATCATAGATTCCATAGAAATTGATCCGGTATACGCACCATAACTGTTTGAATCAACGTGTTGTCCAAAAATTTTCAGTGAAGGAAATGATTTTTGCAGCCAAAGATCCGTAGGGGATATGCAGTAATATAAACCGTTCTGGTTCCTTATGGAATTAAAATCGTTCAAAAGTTTCTCCGAATTTTTTCCAACGGCATTGTCATAATGCTTAAAGTTGATAAATATCTCGGGTTCCATAAGTGTATATTGCAATTAGGGATATAATATTATAAGATAATTGTTATTACATTTCCACATACATACAATCTATTTATAAAAAAACCTGCCATAATCCGATGCGTAATTAGTAGTGATTTCATCGTTCCTGAATTATTATTTTATTTGCAGGCATATTAATATACAGGTAATAATTTAAATATAAATACATTTATAATAATCAATAATGCTTAAATAATACGTATTAATGTAGATATTATGATTACAACAATGAATAAAGAAATAATGCCAGACAAATGGTACAATGTAGTTCCTGATCTTCCTGAACCATTGGCGCCGCCAAGAGATTCAAAAAATGATATTTCATCAATAAACCTGCTCAATAAAATTTTACCTAAGGAGGTTTTAAAGCAGGAATTCACCTTCAGACGGTATGAAAAAATTCCAGATGAGGTTATGGATCAATACGAGCAGATAGGGAGGCCCACACCTCTTGTAAGGGCACGAAACCTTGAAAAAAAACTGAACTATTCTGGAAAGATATATTATAAGTATGAGGGTGCAACAGCAACAGGTTCTCACAAGATAAACACAGCAATACCCCAGGCATATTATGCCATGAAGGAGGGTGTGAAAGGTGTGACAACTGAAACCGGTGCAGGTCAATGGGGATCGGCTACTGCACTTGCAGCCTCGCTCTATGGACTGCCAGCGCAAATTTTTATGGTTAAAATAAGCTTTGAACAGAAACCTCTAAGAAAAACTGTCATGAACCTTTACAATGGAAATGTAGTTGCAAGCCCCTCTAATCTGACAGCATATGGAAGAAAGATGCTGAAAGAACATCCAGATACACCTGGAACACTGGGAATTGGCATTAGTGAAGCTGTTGAGTATGCACTTGATAATGATTATAGATACATGGTTGCAAGCGTAATGAACGTAGCACTTACACACCAGAGCGTTATAGGGCAGGAGGCAAAGAAACAGCTTGAACTGATAGGCGAGCATGCGGATGTATTAATAGGGTGCGTTGGTGGTGGAAGCAATTTCGGTGGCTTCACCTTTCCGTTTATTCCTGATGGTGATGATACAGAAATCATAGCAACAACTGCAAATGAAGTACCAAAGTTTTCCAAGGGTAATTACAAATATGACCTTATGGACTCGGCTGGAATTCTTCCAGAGGTCAGAATGTATTCCCTTGGAGCTGATTTTGTGCCCCCCACAATTTATGCCGGGGGATTAAGATACCATGGTGCATCACCGTCTTTATCACTACTGATCAATAAGGGCAGGATTAAAAGCGATGAGGTTTCTGAGGAACAGGTAAAAGATGCACTTAAAATATTTGCAAACACCCAGGGAATAATAGCAGCACCTGAATCTGGCCATGCCATTGCAAGTATGATAAGTTATGTAAAAGCCCACAGAGACGAGAAAAAAACCATTGTTGTGAATGTCAGTGGGCATGGATATCTTGACCTTTCTATATTCGGTGAGAAAAAATGAGGAACCTTATACCATATTTTACCCTTGGATATCCAGATAATGAAACGTTAACACATTTTCTTGATATAATACCAGCTGATAAGATAAATTATATAGAATTTGGATTTCCCTCAAATGATCCACGATATGATGGCCCAGTAATCAGAAAAACACATAATGTGGGGAATAGCAATTTTTCCGATGAGGTATACAGTAAATATTTTGAATATTTCCACAAAAAGAACATAAAAATGTATTCCCTGTCATATTACTCTGATATAAGGAACCGGTTTGACAGTTTTATTGATTGTCTTCAGGAAAGAAATTTTTCGGGCATAATAATACCTGACCTGATTATAGATTATTTCAGTGAGGGGAAAGAAAATAATTAACAAATTAACTGAAAAAGGTTTTGAATATATACCATTTTTCTCTCCAGCCACACCGGATTCTATAATAAAGGACATAGCTTCCATAACAAATTCATGGATTTATTACGGATTACAGCCATCCACCGGTATTGATATACCATATGAACTGGACTACACGACTGAGAGGATAAATGAATTATTGCCAGGAAGGGAAATTACATACGGATTTGGGATCAAAACAGATGAGGATATAAAAAATCTCATGAAAAATGGTGGGTCAGGTGTGGCAATAGGAACATACCTAGTAAAGATGATCGACACAAATGATGAGAAAGGATTTGTGGATTATATAAACAAAATGAGAGGTGTTCTTGATGAGTAATACAGGTTATACAACCAGAAACAGTGAGATTATGACTGCCAGAGACACCATGAAAAAAATTATTGACCGTCCAGACAGTGAGAAGATTGCATTCCTTACGGAGATTCATAACAGGGGCGAAACACCGGCTGAAATTGCGGGATTCGCCATGGCACTGAGGGAAATGTCAACAATCAAAGTGAGATACCCAAAATTAACGGATGTTGTTGGAACCGGCGGGGATGGAAAAAACACTGTGAATGTCAGTACGGGAGTCAGTATATTGCTGGCATCTATGGGAATAAAAACGGCTAAACATGGAAATTTTGGGGTTACAGGCCACCATGGCAGTGCGGACTTTATGAAATATATGAGCTATAATTTCAAAATGGATGAAAACACGATTCTAAATAATATTTTGAATAAAAATTACGTTTATATTCTTGCACCAGAGTTCAACAAAAGCTTCGCAAAATTTTCATCTGCCCGCAGGCAGCTAAGTTTCAGAACTGTATTCAATATACTGGGCCCACTGACAAACCCACTTAATCCAGAACTAGTTGTGCTTGGAACATACAGTGAGGAACTCGCTAAATTGTATTCAGAGGTGATAATGGAGGAGGGAAAGAAAGGTTTTATTGTACACGCATCCGATGGCATGGATGAGCTGTCACCAACAGTTGCAAGCACACTTTACATGGTAGATGGCGGTGTCAAAAAGCAAACAGTTGATCCGGAAAATATTATAGGCCGGCATATAAAACTTGAAGATATCTCAACACCAGATCCAGTTAAAAGCTTTGAAATGTTGCTTTCTGGACTTTCAGGAAAAAACAAGGATGTTGCAGGATTTATTGCCCTAAATGCGGTTCCGGCAGTGATGTTGAATGGCGTCCGTAGAAATTTTGAGGAAGCATACGGCATCTCCATGGATTACATAGAAAGTGGAAAGGCCATTGAAAAACTGAAGGAGGTGTGCCAATGAAAGTTAAAATTTGTGGCATAACAGGAATCGGTGACGCCGATTACGCTATTAAGAGTGGAGCTGATTTCGTAGGAGTTATACTTGATCCTAAGATTGGACGCCATGGTAGCCAGGAATTGATAAGAGAAATAAAGACTAAGCACCCGGATTCAAAGATTGTAGGTGTATATACCTCCATGCCTGAACAGGCAGGTTATGAGGATTATATACAGTTACACTTCATTCACTCTGCTGCGGATGTTGAGTTTGCCAGAGAAAGGTTCCATAAAAATGTTATTTCTGTAATAGATTTCCATGAAGAACACATAAGGGAAAAAATAGCGTCACATATAGACGCCGGGGCAGAATATGTTCTGCTTGAGGATCGAACTGGAATCGCAAAAAGAAAGGAACAGCTAATAGAATTTCCCCTGAGCAGAATAGGCATTGCAGGAAAAATAGATTCAAACAATATAGGGGAACTCCTTGAGATACATCCGGATTTGATAGATGTGAGCAGTTCCCTGGAAGAATACATTGGAAAGAAATCATACCAGAAGATGGATATATTTTTCAGAAAAATCGGTGAATATCATGTTGTTAGACAGAATCAGTGAATTTGAAAATAAAAATTTTGCCTACTTTTGCAAATTCGACGATGAAAGGGCAACTGGAAGAGAAAGGCTTTTTATTTCCAGCCAGGACCCGGTAAAAATATACAACAATGCAATTGATCATATGAATAACCAGTTTCTCAGTATAATACAGGGTGGATTAAATGTTCCAATTATAGTATCATATGATTTCATTGACGATATCTATCCTGATATTAAACTGAAAAGATCCATGTGGCCAAAGATCTCATACATAATACCAGATAATGAATTGACTGGCACATACAGAAGAGAGAAAGAACAAACGACAATGGTAAAAGATGGGTTCAGTGATGAGGCACTGGAAGCTAAAATAGGAGATGCCATTGAAAGAATAAAGAAAGGAGATCTGCTTCAGATTGTCCTGTCACGTAGGTTTGATCTGGGCAAATATGACCCCCTATATATATTAAAAAAATTTCTGATGAATGACAGGTCTCTTTATGTTTATTACTATAAATTCGGTGACATGGAAGTAATAGGGAGCTCTCCTGAAAACTTGCTTTCAGTTGAAGATGGTACAATAACTATTTACCCGGTGGCTGGAACAAGAAAAAGAGGCAAATCTGAATCGGAGGACAGGTATCTTGAGAACGATCTGAAAAATGATGAAAAAGAGCTCCTGGAGCATAGAATGTTAGTAGATCTCGCCAGAAATGACATTGGCAGGATTTGTTACCCCGGAACAGTTGAAGTCATGCGTTCAATGGAGATCAGGAAGTTTGCAAGTGTAATGCATATAGTTAGCACGGTTTCAGGAAAACTGGAATCTTCCGGCCCTGGAGATATCCTAAAATCCGTATTTCCTGCCGGAACAGTGAGTGGTGCACCCAAGAAAAAGGCAATTTCACTGATAAATGAATATGAAGATTTGCCCCGTGGTGCATATGCAGGTGCACTGGGCATAGCTGGCAATGGAGAAATGGATCTTGCGCTTTTAATCAGGAGCATGTTCAAAATAAATGGTGAGAGTTATACACAGGCCGGGGCTGGCATAGTAAAGGATTCTGTTCCTGCCAGCGAAGTTGCAGAGATTTACTCAAAAATTTTAACGGTAACAGGGGGAATATATGAAAAAAATATTGATTATTGATAATTATGATTCCTTTGTTTATAACATATACCAGTATGTAAGTTCGCCTGATGTCCATGTAGATGTGAGGGAAAACAATAATCTAAAGGATATAGAACAATATGATGGTTATATAATATCTCCGGGGCCCGGAAATCCAGAAAATATTGACGATCGCGGAAACCTCTATGAATTTATAGATAATAACAGGGACTCCAAATTCCTTGGAGTGTGTTTTGGCAACCAGATACTTGGATATTATCTTGGAACAAGCATAGTTTTATCCAGAAGGCTAATGCATGGACAGCCGGATATTATAGTCCATGGTGATTCATTCCTCTACAGGAACATACCGGAAAAGTTTACTGCCATAAGATATCATTCCCTTGTACTGCAGGGGAGCACGAAAATAATTGTGGATGCCTTTTCAGAAACTGATGGAGAAATAATGGGTTTCCATTCAAAGGATGGAAAATTTTTTGGTGTCCAGTACCATCCTGAAAGCTTTTATTCAGAGTATGGGAAGCAGATATTCAAAAATTTTGTAGATGCCCTATGATAGTCGATGACATATACAGCAAGAACCATGAAAGGAAGCTTCTAGAGTTTAATATGCGGGAAAGGGGAACCATAAGCCTAAAAAAGGCATTAACTGAGAGCCATAATGGCCCTGGAATTATAGCAGAGTATAAAAGGAAATCTCCATCAGGTTTCAGCAATAAATTCAAAACTGATATACTTAAATACTTTAATAGTATACAGAGAACTATCGCTGGAATCAGTATTTTAACGGAGCCCCAATACTTTGGTGGTAACCAGTTAGATGCCATGTCCGTGCAATGCTATAACAAGCCAATCCTGATTAAGGATTTTATTTCCGGTGAAAGGATGATAAAATCTTCATATATGGCCGGTGGTGATGCCTACCTGCTCATATGTGATTTCCTGGACTATACCATGATAAAGGAACTGGTGCTGTATGGAAAAAAGCTAGGAATGGAGGCTCTGATTGAAGTGCATGATCCTGAGAGTGTAAAGAATATATTCCCGGATGAGAACGTGGTCCTTGGATATAACAGAAGAAATCTCAAAACATTAAGGATGGAGGACAATTCCATGGAAGTATATGACAAACTCAAGTCATACGGCCTTCCAATAGTACTGGAAAGCGGAATAACATCGGAAAATATCAATAATTTACACATAGAAAAATACCAGGGATTGCTGATAGGGTCATCCCTGCTTTCCGGCGATGTGATAAGGTGGTAACATGGTTGATATAAAAATAAATGACGATTTAAGACTTACAGATGATAAATTCCTTATGATAGCAGGCCCATGCTCTGTTGAAAGTGAGGAACAGATTATTAGCGTTGCAAAGGATTTGCGAAGAATAGGTGTTAATGTCTTGAGAGGCGGGGCATTCAAGCCAAGAACATGCCCGGATTCATTTCAGGGACTTGGAGAAAAGGGGTTAAAGTTACTTGCAAAGGCCCGTGAGGCCACAGGCATGGCAATTATAACTGAGGTTATGGACATAGAAGACCTTCCGCTGGTGGAGGAATATGCAGATATTCTGCAGATAGGATCCAGGAATTCACAAAATTTTTCACTGCTTAAAAGAATAAGCAAGCAGGATAAACCAGTACTTTTAAAAAGAGGGTTCGGCAATACAGTGGATGAGCTTATAGCCTCTTCAAAATATCTTTCCATGAATGGAAATAAAAAAATCATGTTTTCTGAAAGGGGAATAAGGACATTTGAACAATCCACAAGGTTTACGCTTGATATATCAGCTATTCCTGTTCTTCATGAAAAAACAGAATACCCGGTGATAATAGATCCAAGCCATCCTGCCGGTGTAAACAGATACGTTGAGCCCCTTGCCCTTGGAGGCACGGCCGCCGGAGCAGACGGGCTTATGATAGAAGTCCACCCCGATCCATCCAAAGCCCTAAGCGATTCTGCACAGCAGCTTACAGTGCCTCAGTTCAGGAATCTTTACACAAAGGTCAGGGATATAAATGCAGTTCTGGGAAAAACAATGATGTGATAACTCTTATCCTTTCATAACAGCCACAGGAATAAGCTTTGCAACGGGTGCAGCTATTTTTGCACCATGGATTACCTTAACCACATCATCAATGTTTTTATAACTTTCAGGTGATTCCTCTATGATAGCTTTTTTTGTTGTTGCGCGGAGATATATGCCCCGTGACCTTAATTCCATTTCCACGCCATCCTGTGTAAACTGCTCGTTTGCCCTTTTTCTGCTTAGAACCCTTCCGGCTCCATGGCAGGAACTGGAAAATGTAATATCTTCATTTCCTGGAAGCCCTACCATCACATAGGAAGGCCCAGCCATGTTTCCAGGGATTATGACTGGATGCCCGGTATCGTTAAAATACCCGCCACAAACATGTGCTGGTAGAGCACGGGTAGCACCCTTCCTGTGGACAACTAATTTTCTCCTGGAACCATCTACAACATGCGTCTCCACCTTTGCCATGTTATGTGTAAGGCTATATAGTGTTTCTATCCCCATATTTTCAAAGTCTGTTCCGAATATTTTTTCGAATGCTTTTCTGATTTTATATGTAATGATCTGCCTGTTCACAAACCCAAAATTCGCTGCAGCATTCATGGCATTCATATAATCCTCACCAGTTCTGCTATGTATATATGCCGATATGAGCTGTCTGTCATCATCACTTTTTATACTGTCACTTTCTTCATTAAGCCGCATTAAATAATCTGTGGCAACCTGGTGTCCAAGTCCTCTGGAGCCTGTATGTACCATTATGGCAAGGTTATTTTTGTTTTTTATGCCGAATTTTTTTGCCTTGATGCCATCCATTATTTGATCAATACGGTCGATTTCAAGGAAATGGTTTCCGGCACCAAGTGTTCCAAGCTCATTTTTTCCCCTTTTTATGGCCTTATCGCTCACACTTGAAATATTTGATGGCATACTGCCATTTTCCTCTGTCCGTTCCATATCATGTTTGGTTGCATAGCCTTTGTTATATGCCCATTCAATACCGGATGCCATGATTTCATTTTCATCTTCGGTGGTGATCTGGAAGCTGGATTTATTATCTATTCCAGCAGGCACAGATTTATATATTTCATCTAAGAGTATGCTTATTTTGTCTTTTGCCTCACCATAATCTATGTCTGTGACTATCAGTGATACACCACAATTTATATCATATCCAACACCGCCTGGAGATATTATGCCATTATCGTAATCAAATGCGGCAACACCTCCTATGGGAAATCCATAGCCCAGATGTATATCTGGCATTGCCATTGAACTTTTTACTATACCCGGCAAAGATGCCACATGCATTACCTGTTTTAGAGGTTCATCATCAGTAAAGTTCCTAAGCAGATCCTCGTTTATATAAATTGTACCGGGAACCTTCATATTGCCGGTCATGGGAATTTCATACTGATATTCATTAATTTTTTTGATCTGCAACATATGTTCCAAATTACATGGTTATGCATAATTGTTTTCCTGTGTGATTACCCATAAATAAGAAAAATTAATAAAATAATAAAGTAATAAGGGCTAAATGGTAAAAGTTTTTGACATAAACAGCTTTGAGGAGCGGAAACAATTTGAAATAAAACTCCAGATTGCACTACTCAATAACACATTAAAAATTAAGGCCAATTCAAAAAATCCGGAAAAATACGATGAGTATATTGGGGAACGGATTGAGAAAATACGTAATTTACTTGACACCACTGCAAAATTTACTATTACAGACGGGGATAAAGTTCTCTACAGTTCAGAAATTATAAAAAATTCCTGAATTGGATTGTTTTAAAAAACAATATATAACTCATTGTTATTTATTATCATGAATGATTACTCAATTTTTAAGGAAATCAGGGAAGATATAGAAACTCTGGAGCGGCACATGACGATCATAAAGACTTTGCTTATGGAACAACCACTGGGTATTATAAAAATGTCACAGCAAACAGGGATTCCAGAGCATAAAATCAGGTATTCTTTGAGAATACTGGAACATGAGGGAATTATAGAGGCCTCAAGGGAGGGCGCAATTTTAACATCAGACTTCCTTGGCAATAAGGACCAGATACTTAAAGCCGCAAAAGAGAGTTCCGAAAGCATAGAAAACATATACAGGGAGCTAAAGAACATTCTGGAGTCATCATGATGTTAAAGAGAACCAGGTCCGAAGGGAACTATGCAATAAGGAGGGGCGTTCCTGCAGATGCTAGAGGAATCATAGAATGCATGCAGAGCGTTATGGATGAAAAAATATATCTTGTAAGTGAATATTATTTATTGACTGAAAGGGGTGAGCAGGAAAGGCTCAAAAATAAGGATGATCTGACACTTGTCTGCGAAGTAAATGGAAAAATTGTTGGTGTAACTACAATTCAGAGAGGCATGTACAGAAAAAACAGGCATACAGCATCCCTTGGAATTGCCGTAAAAAGGGATTACAGACATATGCATATTGGTACCAGAATGATAGGAGAGGCAATTTCATGGTCAAAACAACAGGGGATTGATAAAATAAACCTGGAAGTTTTTTCCAGTAATGTCGACGCAATAAAGGCTTACAGAAAGCTGGGATTTCAGTATGAGGGTGTGAGAAAAAGGCAGTTTCTCATCGGTGATCAGTACGTTGACGATGTGCTTATGACATATTTCACTTCTGCATGGAATGATGACAGGACATTTGGTGTCTGACATAAAGATTTAAATTTATCCTTTTTATTAGCAATATATAATGCGTGGGTCAAGAATCATAAATATTTTCATAAAATACTTTCTTATATTCATAGGTTTAACCATATTTTTATTTCTGGCCTATAAATTTGTTCCAGAAAATATATTAAAAAATGATTTCCCCGGCAGTTCCATAAATGTACTTGGCTTAAATGAAAATGATTTTTTCCAGTATTTTTATTTTCTATATGCTTTGATTACATGTAAAGTCGGATACGTAAATACCTTATTCTATTCTGGAAGTGTCAGAAGTTCCATATCCCTGATCCTTCCAGAAACCATTGTATTTCTGGTTATTACATTCCCTATTTCCTATATTATTTCATATATTATAGGGTTCTACTCCGGAACTGCATTCAGGATAATAGGGAGGTTGAGCATGAATATATTTCCACTGCTATTTCTCTACCTTGTATCAGGGCTCACACTTCTTACAGTTTTTTCGGGCGTACTGGGATGGCTTCCATTCAGTGGTATATTATCGGGAAGAGCTATTATAGTAAACAACTGGGTTTCCTACACCGGTAATGGGATATTCGTAACAACTCCAACGAATATAATCGTTATCGACAGCATTATACACCATTCCACTGGAACTTTGCTCGATTATTTGAAGCATATGGCACTGCCATTTATGGCGCTGGTTATACCTACTACCATATACCTGAGTGTATATATAAGCCATGAAACCTCCGTTGAATATAACAGAAGCTATATGAGGGCAGGAATCACAAGGGATGCTTTCAGAGATAATTATATACTATACATAAAAAGGGGGATCCGCCCGAGGATTCTTAATGAGCTTAAACCTGTATTCCTTATATTCGTGGGTGGGATGGTTCTTACAAGTTTCATATTTTCATATATGAATCTTGGTGAATTTGCTGTATATTCCTTTCTGAATTATGATTTTGGATTTATGGGCGGATTGTACAGTTTATTTATACTGTCTATTATAATTATTATATTTGATTTGATCATAGACATAATTAATGTGGAGGCAAGGCATGAAAATTAATTCCAGGTGCATATTTATAGTATAAGTTCCGGCGTTATTGCACTGTATTTGCTTGCATTTGTTCTGGATCTTGTATACCCACAGTACATGGGTGTCCACAGTCTTTCCAGCCTTCTGGTTTTCAGGAGAGGTACAGGCATCATACCTGCTCCACCCTCATTTACCGGTGGCTGGAAAATGTATATGGGAACTACATATGAAAGCATATTATTATTTCCTGCCCTTCTTGGATCACTGAAATTTGATTTTACAATAATGCTGGCATCACTGGTAATTTCTGCCTCAATGGGAATTGCAATAGGTTACTCAGCTGCCGCTATTGGGAAGGGCTATAAAAAATTAATAATATATGTGACAAAAATTGCCACAAGTGCACCATATATACTGGTTATGCTCCTGGTTCTCTATATAGCAAGGGGAACAGAAACGGGAATCATCATTGCAATTTCCATCGGCTGGTTTCCATTCTATGTGATGAGAGCTCTGGATATTTTTGACTCATGGTTCAGAAAAGGAAAAATTTATGATTATAAAAAGTTATTATTCAGCTTCACACCATATTTCATCACAGATCTGGGCGCCATAACCGGCGTAGTTACAATAATAACATATTTCGGATTCTACTTCCGCAACCCCTTTGTTTTGGATATAGGCAATATCATGAACCTTGGTGGAAATGTCAGCACCTACCTGTTTTCTGGAGTGTGGTGGATTATAATATTTCCCTTAGTTTTTATTACAGTATTTATTGGTTTCACAGCTCTTTTAAGCTATGAGCTAAACGGAGGCCTGGACAATGCAGCAAGCTGAAAATAATTTGAAAAATAGCCTGCTTTCATTCATTGATTTTGGAGTGGAATCTGGTGAAAGTACAGTAATAAACCATTTAAATCTCGAGCTCAGAGGAAACTGTGATGTACTCATACATTCCAGAAACAAAAACATTTCCATAATTTCCGGACTGTTTGTTTTTAACATATTCAATGATATTAAATTATCAGGAAAGCTGTATCATAATGGAACAGATATAGTAGAACTGATTAATAAAATAAGGAAATTCAGAATTAATGGAAACAGAATAGGAATGACGGCACACCTGATGGGGGACATATTTTCTATTCCATCCAATCCCACCGACCTTTTTGACCCGGAAATAAAGGTATCCAACCAGGTACTTGATTTTATACCCTACCAGGCAAGGATAGAAATCCTTAATGCAATAATAAGGAGGGAAATGATTAAGCTTACTGAGATAAGGGATATTATAAGGGATTTCGATGCTGCACATGATAAAATGGCCTATACAATAACAACATCAATGAATTTTGGCGTTCTACATGTCAACGGTGAAATGTATAAAATCCTTATTTCTGGGTCTGCAGACAGAGAAAATTTGCTGGCATCCCTCATAATAGGTGAAAAAACAGGGGTGAATCTAGCTGATATAGTTATGCTGAGGGATTATTACAGATACAGACTTAATTATGACAGCCTCACAGGAGAGATATATAAAGCGAATATAGAAAGAAGGCATGATGCAGAAACACATAAAATGCAAAAATCCATGAAAAAAATGGGAAAAAAGGATTTTGACTTTATGGGATTCAGAATTGCAAGACCTTATAGTGAAGGCATATTGAAAAAGGAGATTCTGAAAATTATTAAAAACTATGCGAATCTAACTGGCATCACATATATAGAGGGATCCTATGAAAATTTTCCAGCAGATATCCCAGTTTTAGAACTGTACAAGCTTATGATATCCATTGCATTCATTACAGGTAAAAATATTTTGGTTATTGACCTTTCCATTTATCCCGCACAGGTCAAGGAAATTGCAGAATATGCCAAACGGCTCAAAACTTTGCAGAATATGGCATGCCTTTATTTATGCACGGATGAATATGTTGCCAGAAACAGAGACAAAATATTTGATAAAGTAGTTAATTTATGAGTATTACAGTGAGAGACGATTGAAAAAAATAATTCCCCGGGAGCTGATGGCATTATTATCGGAGGTTATATAATTTTGCATATAAAGTTTCATGCCTATGGTCCTGGATGCATTGATATACATATACATGCTATCCAGAAGTGATTTTGTTTCCAGAATATTGGTTTTATTGTACATCATAGAAAGTTTGGATATATTTGCATTCAGATGTGCCATTATTATGGACTGGTTCTTATTACTGATATTAAACTGGTAATAACTGAATCCATTATTGTATGCATGAGTGTAATTCATAGTGTTCCCAAGATAATTGTAATAGATGGATGAATTCATACTTGCTAGGATTGGCTTTTCGTATAAGGGCATAGGGTTCATGCCCGAATTTTCATATTCATTTATGAAAGACATGGGCTCACTTACAATAGGGAAACTGGAGCTATTGCCTATCATAGCAGTAAGGTTGTGGTCGAAAATAGACAGATTTGAACCGCCAACCAGTGGTTCTGTAAATATTGGTATCACAAGGGACTTGCCATGATATTTTGCAGAACCAGTAAGGTTAAATTTCTTTTGATCAGTGGAATTATTAATAAATGAATGCCATAACTGCTTGGCGAGAGTCAGATTATGCCCGGGATATGCCTCCCAGAATGCCTCCCTGACAGTTATATTTGAGAAAATATCTGGTGGGAAATTTATATAGTCCACATATTTCCCGAGAAGGGTAATATTCACGTTGGAATTAAAATAATAAATGACTGAAAGATTATATGAATAATTATATGGCATAACAGTTTTAAGATATGAGGTATACGGATACGTATCAGGAAAAACAGCAAGTTGGGATGTGTTGAGCCTCAAGTCCTGATATATGGATGATATCTGGCCCTTGTATGATATGGTAACTGAATTTATTGTAGGAACGCTGTTGTTTGCAGTGCCAACAAAATATGGATTCCTGATTAATGTTATATATCTTCCTGGGGTATAGGAAGCTATCTCATATGGACCATTAGAAATGGCAGTGGGCATAGTGTATGTATTATTGCTCTGCTCAAAATATTTAAAACCGGAGGATGACCATGTTATATTTTCTCCATGCAGTGTTAAATACGATGCTGATGATATAAATGCCCCGGGAGAAGAGAGAATGTTAAAAACTGTGCCAGGTTGAAGATTCTGGCTAAAATTCAGCGTGACGGTTTGTGTTGTATTGTTATAGGTTATGGCATTCATTATATTTGAATAATTATTTGTATCATGGTAATTCCCAGGAAGGAGATACTGGGCCAGAACCCATCCGGGAGTCTGTGGTTCCTTATTTTCCAGCATAAGATCCATTACAAGTGAATAATAAACATCATATGCGGTCACTGGATTCCCATTCTGGAATTTAATTCTGTTATTTATGTGAAAAGTATAACTGTTGCCATTTATTCCATTTCCGTGAGATGGAAGTGATGATGCTATTTCCGGATAATACCCGGAACTGCTTCTTCCAACCAGAAACTGTTCAATGTTGTAAAGTATTTCCAGATCCGATCCGGTATAAGCTTCCTGGGGATTAAGATTGGCATAGGGTGTAAGGCTATCTAAAACTATGGAATCACTTATGGTATTAATATAAATTTTTCCACTGGGATTTACAGGTATGTCCATGTAATAATATGTTGTGTAATTTTTCCCTGTACCATTACCTGTGATAGTTGAGAGTTTGAGTGTATAATATCCCCCATAAACAGTCAGTTTGTCAGTATTATTAGATGAATATATGCTATCCAGGCTCCCATTTTTATAAATATAAAGTGTCTGGTTTAATATCCTAAATGTTGAATTTGCAGGAGAACTGGAGTTTCCGATACTTATATCGGCAGTTGTATTCCCCTGCAGTATGTTGGAGTTGGGTATCACTGGCTGTTTTGTTGTACTCAGAATAGCCAGCATCCCGTTTGCAGTCCTGTTGCCGGCACTGGAACTTTCAACGTAAACTGGGATATATGTATTGAATTGCCGGGTCCCAGAGCTGAAATTTGCCATATAATGTATATAGTAAACACCAGGGCTAATGTATGTATGTGATATTGCAACCATATCCTGCGTATAATTTAGGGTTGTTTTATTGTTGTCCCCCCAGAAAATTGTCAGTGTCTTATATGGTTCATTCGCCTTTAATAAAATAGTGTAATTGCTCCCGGCCTGAATATAGTTCGGGGCAGTATCCACAGAAATATCCGGTGCTGGTTTTTCCGGGTGGAGGATTGAGAGAAGGGAAAGTGAAGATAAAAGCAGAATTAGAACTATTATAACAGCATACCATTTTTTCCTTGTGGATCGTGGTTTTTTTGGGTAAGTTTCGGGGTCTGGCATGCTGGAATTCATAGCAGGGTTATCAAGAATGAAATAATTAAGTTTTTCTAGGTTACAATGCCTTATAAATACAAAACAATATAAAGAACGGTATTATCTAATTCTATGACTGTAAAGGCTGTCGTTATGGCCGGAGGTAAGGGAACTAGACTCAGGCCCATAACATATTCTATTCCGAAACCAGTGGTTCCCATAGCTGGCAAACCGTGCATGCTGTATTTGCTGGACTCTTATTACAGTGCCGGCATAAAAGATGTTATAGTGACCACAGGTTATAAGTTCAGCTCACTTATAACCAGCATAATAGAGAACAGGCATAATGACCAGGCTATACTATTCTCTGTGGAAAAGGAACCTGCTGGCACTGCTGGAAGTGTGAAAATGGTATCAAATTTCATAGATGATACCTTCATTGTGGGAAGTGGTGATATACTATCGGACTTTGATATTTCTGAGATCCTGGATTTCCATAAAAAAAATAAGGCCATGATAACAATTGTACTGACTGAGGTGGAGGATCCCAGGCAATTCGGGATAGTGGAAATGGAGAACGATAGAATTGTACGATTTCTGGAAAAACCGGAGAAGGACCAGACATTTTCCCGTATAGCAAGTACAGGAATATACGTTCTAGAGCCTGAAGTTCTGGATTATATCAAAACAATACCATATGACTTCGCCAATGACCTTTTCCCTGAACTTATGAAAAACAATATAGACATTTATGGCTATATGGGCAAGGGTGTGTGGCTTGATACTGGCATGCCCAATGACCTGATAACGGCAAATCAGATTATGGTGGAAAAATACGGCAAATCCAATGATGAGGATTTTATTGGGGGAAAGAATATAATACTGGACATGGCAGGAATTCATAATGCCAGAGTGGAAAAATGCTATATAGGAAAAAACATAAAAGCCGGAGATGGTGTTCAAATTAAAAATTCTGCAGTGTATGATAATGCAGTGCTTGAAAATAATGTGGAAATAACCAATTCACTGTTGATGAGCAACGTGACTGTGAGGTCAAATACCAAAATTAAAAATTCAGTAATTATGAGAAACTGCGTAATAGGTGAGGATTCGGAAATTGTGGAGAGTATAATAGCACCGGATATGGATTTACGTGGGAAATCAAGAATATACAACGTTTCCCTGGCATCAAAGGTTATAGAAGATGAAATGTAATTACCAGATATATTGCTATAATTGAAATTGCAATGGCAATTGATATATAAATCAACCTACGATCGTTCCCAAATATAATAGGAATAGGGCCAATCATGAGAAAGCCTCCAACGTGTGATTCCTTCTTACCGTCTTCCTGTTCGTATTCTCTATGGTATTCGTGATACATTTCGTCCGGATTATCATACTTTTTATTCAACTCTGACGGAAATGATATGAATAATAGTATTATGCCAGAGAAAATCAGCATGAATGGAATTATGGCCAGCGGGCTACTGCTTATGACAAATGGAAAAAACAGGAATAAACCTGCCTCAATAAATCCTTCAATTGCAAGAACAATCAAAATTACGAATCCTGATAAAATTAAAAATATTCCTGCATGACGGGTATTCATATAAGATTAAAGGAAACCAGCCTTCTGCAAAATCAGAAGGTCTTCTGTGGTGAGTTGTTCACCAGACTTGAATTTCTCATAAAGTTCTGAAGCCTTCTCCTGGAGCTCTGATTCTCTTTCCTTTTTCTTTGTAACTTTTGTTTTGTTCCTGATTGAGTATATGGCCTTTTCCATATCCTTGAGTTCACCCTTGGCTTTTATGAAAGCTGCATGCTCGGCTTCTGATTCCTGGCTATACTTAATAAAGGTTTCATGATTTTCATCTGCCTCTTTACGGACTTCATCAAGTTTTTGGAGTTCATCATTGATCTCATCACTAAGCTGTGAGATTTTATTGGATAATTCTTCTATCTCTTTTTTATATTCTTCACCTTTGGTTCTTTCTTCATTAATCTTGTCAGTAAGCTGTTTTATATCATCATTTTTAAGAAGTTCTTCTTCCCTAAGTGTTTTTGATTTTTTTATTTCATTATTCAATCTTCTTATATCAACAATAAGTTTATTTTCCTCATCCTTTTTGAGTTCAGTTGTCTGCTGCCTTTTCTCAAGATACTGCAATTCTTTTTCCTTAGCCTTGATATCCTTAATGTCTATCCCGGTTCCAAGGGTTGATTTATATTCACGCAGTTGCTTTTTCAATTCAGAAAGGTTTTTGTAATGAACTTCTTTTTCATCCCTTAACGTTTTAATTTTTTCAATCAAATCATTCTTTTCAGCGATCTTTTCCTTAGCGTGTTCACGCATTTCGTGGGTCTTCTGATTCAACTCGTCACGAATCTTTGCATATTTCTGCGCTTCCGCATTGGCTTCGTCTCGCTTTTTAATGTGGAGTTCTACTTCATCTCTGATTGCCTCTTTTTTTGTCTCAAAATCTTCCAAAAGGTCCGTCATGCTAACACTTCGATATCTTATTTCAGATATTGCGACAGAATTAATAAAATTCTGATTCGCACATCTCTGGTTGAAAATTGTATTTAAAAAGACTATATAAGTATTACTGTTAAGCAACAATTACAACAATTTTATAATTCTATTGCTTTTGATTTGATATAAAATTATATAATAAATTATCATAAACAAAAATGCATGGTGGCGATATATACGACTTTGCCATAAATAACAATACAACCATATCGGAAGTACTTGACTTTTCGGCGAATATGAATGATTTTATCCGTGTAAAAAATCTGATGCTGAAAAAGGAATATATAGAAAATTATCCAGAGAATGATTTATCCAAATATAAAAAGATCCTTGCATGTGATGAGTTTAACTCTGATAATATTGCCATAGTTCCAGGACTCACACCATTTATACATTCCTTTATGGGTTCCATTAAGGGTAATGTGATTATAGTTTCTCCTGCATTTACAGAATATATGAAATCTAAAACAAATGGCAAAAGAATACTGATCCCCTTTAATATATTAAACAGGAACCCGGAGATTTTAAAAAATTACGATTACGAAACCTTGTTCCTGGTTTATCCAGATAGTCCCACAGGACAAATTATGAACAGTAATAGCCTTTTATCAATATTGGAGATTTCAATGGAAAAAAATTCAACGGTATTTATAGACGAATCTTTCATATGGTTCGTTAATGACAGGAAAATAAATGAGCGGGATTTGATTGAAAAATACCATAATATAATAATAGGAAGGTCTATGACAAAGGTGTTGTCTATTCCAGGACTTCGGCTTGCCTATATAGTGTCTAATCCTGACAGAATATCCATTATTGAAAATAACCTTGAGCCGTGGAGGATAAATGAAGCGGCACTTTTATATATTTCCAGCCACGTGGAAGATCTAAGCCATATTGCAAAAAAAACTGAGGTTGAAAGAAAATATCTTATAAAATCGCTTGCAAATAAAGGCTTTAATATTATAGGCAATCCACAGGCAAATTATATAACATTTAAACTGCCAAAAAATATTGACGGATACAAACTTAAGGCATATCTGGCAGGCAGAAATATAATGGTGAGAATTTTGGATGATTATAGTGAATTTGGCAGCAATTATATAAGAGTTAATGTGAAAAGAAGAATAAAAAACAGAATTTTGATTAATGCCTTATACTATTATGGTGATACACATGATTAGAATGATTCAGGTTCTTGGAACTGCATCAGATTCTGGAAAAAGCACACTGGCCATGTCTTTATGCTATTATTTTGCTGAAAAGGGATACAAAGTTGCACCGTTCAAGGCAGTAAATATGTCTTTAAATTCCATATCATTAAAGGACTCTTCTGAAATCTCAAGAGCCCAATGGCTCCAGGCCATGGCAGCGGGCACAGAGCCATCAAAATTCATGAATCCGTTCCTGATAAAACCTGAGGGGATGGGGAAATCCCAAATTATAGTCAAGGGAAAATCCATAGGTTCCATGAAGGTAGAGGAATATTACGAATATCTTAAAAATAATGCTGAGGTTATAATAAAGGAGGCCCTTGAGAAACTTTCAACCGAATATGAAATTATAATAGCTGAGGGTGCTGGTTCTGCTGCAGAAATCAATATGGAAGGCAGGGATTTTGCAAATTCATATGTTTCAAGTATATATAGAACTCCTGCAATTTTAATTTCGGATATTGATAAGGGTGGAGTTTTTGCCTCACTTTACGGTACGGTAAAATTGATGACCAACAGTGACCTGGTAAAATATATGGTGATAAACAGAATGAGGGGCAATTGGGAAATGCTGTCCAGTGGCATATCAAAACTGGAAGAATTAACGGGCAAAAAAGTAATAGGTATAATACCATATTCAGAGATTTCCCTTCCTGGAGAAGATTCATTGAACTATAATATCTCATCCATACAGAATGATAGAATCTGCATAATAAAATACCCACATATGGAAAATTACAGTGATTTTGACCCCTTCTACCTGCTAAATATCGGGTTTACATTTGTGGACAAAGACAATGTTGATGCACTTGACCGATGTGATATTATAATAATGCCTGGATCGAAACTTGTTGCAGAAGACCTGCATTATATGGAGAAATATGGAATCGCAAGTAAATTGATAGCACTTCAGGAAAGCAAAACTATAGTAGGCATCTGTGGGGGATATCAAATGCTTGGCAGGAGGATAGTGGACAGAAACAATGTAGAATCCAGGGAAGGAGAAACAAGATGCCTGGGGATACTGGATATGGAAACTGAATTTTTGGATAAAAAAATTACAGGAAGTGTAAATTATGTATTAAATGAAAAGATTTTTTCAGGGAAAATTTCCGGGGAAGGATACGAGATACATTATGGAAAAACAGTAAAAAACATGGAACTCCCATTTGCCTATATTGATGTGGAACCGGAAGGGTCGGCACGGGGAAATATATTTGGTACAAATATACATGGAATATTCGAGAACAGAGAATTTTTAGGTAATTTGCTCCACAGGGAACTGAGTGATTACAGACAGGAACTGATCAAAAATGTAGGTATAACTTCAAAACTGTTCACAGACAATATTGACATGAAACTTATAGAAAGCCTGATAACATGATTAGCCTGCTTGCATTGGCCATAATTATTTTATTATTGGCTATTGTTTTTGACGTTCTCATGGGAGAGCCCCCTGATATTATCCATCCTGTAGTTTTCATGGGAATTACCATATCAAAACTTAAACCGCGGTTTATGGGAAAAGAAAATAAAATAGCAAGGGGATGCCTGCTCCTTATTTCAATCTAATTATAAATACCGTTCCAGTGCTTGCTGTGCTTTACATATTATATATATCAGGAAGCACAATATTACTCATACTTTTCATATTAATCTATGCCTATTTCCTGAAAAGTACTTTCTCCATCAGGGGAATGGGCACGCACATAAATAGAATTATAGGTGCCATGGAAAATAATGACATGGATTCGGCTAAAAAGTATACATCAATGGTTGTTCGTAGAAGTACGGATAAAATGGATTCACACCATATAGCCTCTGCAGCCATAGAAACAATAGCAGAGGGATTCGTGGACGGGTACCTTACTCCCCTATTTTTTTATGCGTTTTTTGGCCTGGCTGGTGCAATGGTAGCAAAGGTGGTTAATACCATGGATTCCAATGTGGCATATAGAGATAATACACACTATGAATTCGGAAGATGTACTGCAATAGGGGATTCGATTACAAACTTTGTGAGTTCCAGGATGGCCCCGGTAATTTTCAGGATTAGCGCGTTCATTCTTGGGATTAAATATATAAAAACAAGAATAGCTAATACTACTGATAGCTTAAATGCTGGCTATAGTATGGGTGCCATGGCAGAAATACTGGGAATTAAACTTGAGAAATCCGGGGAATACATAATTAATTCTGAAGCAAATTATCCAGATGTTAGAAATATAAAGGATGCACTGAAAATATACTATGCCTCTTCCCTTTTATCTATTTTTATTTTTGTTATTCCAGTTATGGTGGTTTTATTTGTCCTTCATTTATTTATTGTACTATAAAATCCAGTGAAATATGTTTTTGTAAATCTAAAAATGATTTCAGCACAAGTATTATAATGTCACGGCAATCATATTTCATGGAAATAGTAGAGGGAAATAGTATTTATAATAAAATTAGAGACAGGAATGACATACTTTATATTTTACTTGGAGGAACCACAAATGTTTCAACTATTCCGGGAATATCTGCGGCCGGGGCATCGCCTGAGCTTACTAAATTAACACCTGTGCTGGATTCTGAAATAATTTTGGCTGGGAAGTGCATAAGCTATGATGTTGTTCCAATGACCGAGGAAGGTATTCCTACACCATCAATAATAACCAGAGGTGCGAATGAAATCTCAGGTATAGATACCATGATTATTGATTCGGGATTTGTACAGGACCCTGCAATTCCATTTATAAAAACTGGACTGGGGGCTGCCCGTGATGGATCAAAAGAAAAGGCACTGCCAGGTTATGAAAGCGCACTGGCATACGGTAGTTATCTAGGAGCTCTCATAGACAATAAATATAAGTTTATCTTTATAGGAGAGAGTGTCCCTGGAGGTACCACAACAGCCTATACAGTTCTTTCTTCAATTGGAATAAAGGAAATGACCAGCAGTTCCATGAAAACCTCGCCAGACGGCTTAAAAGAGGCTTATGCTAACAAAGCGTTCCTCAGAAAAGCAAGATCAGAGAATTACAGTGAAAATATATCAGAATTCGGAGATTACATGATGGCTATGGCACTGGGAATAAGCAAATCTGTGAAGAAATCCACTCTATTTTATGCCGGTGGAACCCAGATGGCAACGGTTTTCTATCTGGATAGCGTAATAAATAATCCTGTTAACAGATATGTGTTTACAACAGGTTATATAATGAAGGATAAGGAAAAACTAATGAAAACACTAGTTAAATCGAAAATAGTATATGCAAATATGAATTTTTCTGGAATTGATGGATTAAAATATTATGATGATGGTTACGTGAAAGAGGGAACAGGATTCGGTGCCGCTTTCGGAATTTCATACCTCCTTGATAACAATACAGAAAAAATATACAGCAATATCAAAAGGGTATACAGATCATTCCTGAAATGAGTGATTGTAATCTCAGTACAATATATTTTGGCTATTACCAGTTAAAGGAGATATCAGGTTATGGTTTCACTCAACCATTTTAATACCACCAATGAAAGTTATCATCTTCCCCATGCTTGAACTTAGTGGGTGCAATTTTATACCATCTATACAGTTCACAAGGGCTTTGTGGATTGTTTTTATTGCTTCATCGCGAAAAAGATTCTATAAAATTATTCATTGTTTCCAGGGACATTGACATAATTCTTGATATGAAAGGTCTCTTTGGAGTCAAATTTTTTATGGCTTTGATGCCTATTTTTGATTTAAATAGATCAGATACCGTATC
The DNA here is from genome assembly GCF_000496155.1 of Ferroplasma sp. Type II. Taxonomy (NCBI): domain Archaea; kingdom Methanobacteriati; phylum Thermoplasmatota; class Thermoplasmata; order Thermoplasmatales; family Ferroplasmaceae; genus Ferroplasma; species Ferroplasma sp. Type II. The sequence continues at coordinate 6,931 of NZ_KI542729.1, read as the reverse complement.
CAGATCCCCTATTCCATCTATCAGCCCTGCTTCCTTTGCCTGTTCAGAGGAGAATACAAGTCCATTTGCAACGTTTTCCATGGCTTCTTCTGTCAGGTTCCTCCTTTTTTTCACCTCATCCCGAAATGCGGAATAAACATCTTTCATAATGCCGGAATATATTTTATTTTCTTCATCTGTCATTGCCCTGAATGGGGAATTAATATCCTTGTATTTCCCCACTTTGTTTATCCTTATTTTTATGCCCAGTGCATCCAGGAACTCTGAAAAATCTGGTGACATGCTTATAACGCCTATGGACCCAACGATCGATGTGCGCATCGCAAATATTTTTTCTGCCGAGCATGCAAGCCAGTAGGCACCCGATGCGCCAACACCTTCTATAAGCGCATAAACAGGTTTTTTATCTGATATTTTTATTAACTGGTTATACAGTATCTCCGTTGAATTCGCATCCCCTCCGCCAGAATTTATTATAAGAAGCAGTGCTCTGACCTTATTTTTCCGCTCTATATGCCTTAATACGGGCATATATAAGTTTAGCGATCCCCTGTTTATTGTACCATTAAAATTTAAAACACCAATATACATAGCTTAATATGAAATACTATTTATTTAATTTATTGTTAATATCCCGGGCGAAATTGCTCAGGGCTTCCCCTGGATCTGGAGAATTATATATTGACCTGCCTATAATTACATAGTCAGACCCAAGGATCATCGCATCTACTATATTACCGCCCTGTGCACCTACACCGGGAGATATTATCTTCAATCCACCTGCCAGTTCCTTGACCTTTTTAAGATAGTATGGCCTGTTCCCAGGTGCAACAAGGCCGTATACACCGGCATCCTTTGATATCTGTACCAGTTCCTCTGTAATATTGTCAAGATATGATTCCTGGGACATTGACACTACGGAAAATACCTTCATGTTCCCGGCACTTTTGACCACAGCCTTCAATGAATTTAGGCCAGTAAAGGAGTGGCTGATAATTCCATATCCCCCGTATTCCCTGACTTTGTCAGTGATCAGGCTTACTGTATTGTCTATATCTGCAAGTTTGAAATCACATATTATATTGGAATACTTAGATAAATCTCGCACTATTTTTATACCGTTTTCCAGAATTGCAGGCCAGTTAACCTTGATTGCAAAAACCTTATCACCAACCTTTTTGGCAAGTTCCATTGCAATATTGTAATCATAAACATCAAGTGCAAATATAATCTTATTATCCATTATCACACATATATCAGGGGTATATAATAAATATGCCAGGCATAGAATTAAATAAATACTTTTAATCAAGAGGCATGGATCGTGAAAAATTCATTAAATCCGGTATGATAAAATTCGGCGATTTTACTCTGACATCAGGAAAGAAATCAACTTATTATGTGGATATAAAAGAAGCCTGTACTGACCCGGAAATCTTATCCGAAATTTGCGATGAACTGGTAGATAAAACCAGATATAACTCCATTGCAGGAATGGAACTGGGTGCAGTGCCATTGATAGTGGGTGTTTCATTAAAAACGAATAAACCATATATTATAATAAGGAAGAGTGAGAGAGAACATGGAACAAAAAAGCGCATTATTGGAAATGTAACTCCAGGAAGTAAAATAGATCTCATAGAAGACGTTGTTACAACAGGGAATTCTCTACTAAAAACAGCAGTGATACTCAGAGAAAATGGTGCGATAGTTGACCATGCCATATGTGTTGTTGACAGAGAATCCGGTGGATATGAACTTTTGAAAGAAAATGGGATCATGCTGGAATCGGTGGCAAAGATCTCAGAACTGTTATGAAAATGTATCGTCTATTCTACCAAGTTCAATTGATGTTGTAGCATTCCCGACCATTATGCCATTGCAGTTTACTAGAATTGATGCTCCTATGTAATAACTTCCATAGTTGGCGGTTCCGGTTTTAACCGGTAAGTGGAAGATATCGCCCAGGTTTTTTATCTCATCCTCAGTGGCTTCAGGGGACACAAGCATTCCTTTATTATTAAGTACTGCAACACTTCCAACTGTCTTAACGCCGGCGATGGTTGATTTTATTACTTCAACGCCCAGGGCATCGGCTATCGCTTTCTCAGATGATTCTGTAAATGAGGGATGTATTATGGCAGCCCGGTCACTGGTTATGATATTATTTCCAATGGCGTTGAGTCGCTCCTTTAAAAAAACCAGCCTCCTGTCTCCTATATCTACCCCAGAAAAATCATCCTTGCTGGAAAGCCCAGATACAACTATTCCATTGGAATTGAAGACAAGCATAGTTCCAACGAGGCTGAAATTATCCACTATTATGCCAGCTGTTTTTACCTTTAAGGTTTCCTCTATGGATAACCTGGTTTCATCTGGTATATTTCTTGGTACAAAGGCAAAATCGTTGAATACCTTCGCAAATACTCCTATAAAATCACTGTCAAAAATAGATAATTTTCTAATCATAATATTACGGGAGAATTATTTCAGTTGTGCCATCTTCCAGTTTAATGATCTTTAGGCTTATCTTTGTAGGTATATGTTCTCTCCCTCTATCCCATATTAATTCATTTACCTTATTGTCGATCCATATCATGTTTTTTTCGGATTTTGTATATTTTGAAACAGCATCCTTGATGATACTTATAGCCGTGTCAGCCCTCCTGCGCCTAGATGATGCCCTTGCGCCTCTTAGAGACACTGTTATTAGTTCCTCTGTTGATAATTCATTATTTTCTACCATTTTTAACACCTATAGTTTTAAGTTGGACCTTCTCCAGTTCTTCCTTTTTGGATTCTGTGTCATTTTTCTATCTGTCCTCAACATTACCCATCCAGGAACTCTCCTATTCGAATTTACATGTTTCATTAATCTAATTTTTTTGCCAAGCGGCTTGTTTTTGCTCATGTTTATCTCCTCTCTATTCTTGTTTCCCTTTTGCTACCTATCAATCTCGAAAGTATACCCTTTAATTCTTCGTCGCCTATAACCCTGTTGATTCTTCCCATTCCTGCTAACTGTATTAACTGATTTTCAACATTGCTCACAAGGTCGGGTCTTACCAGTTTTAATGTGCTCAGGCGTTCACGTGCCTCAGTGGATAATATTTGCCTCAGGATCTGCTGCCGTCTTGCTTCTTCCTGTTCAATCTGTTTTCTGTTTTCGTCACCCATTTCACCCTGCTGGGCATTTCTCTGCATTTCCTCGAGTTTTCTTTTCCTTATATTATTTAACTCGTCATCGTTATCCATTCACAACACCATGCTTAGACATTAATACAATATTCATAAGATTTTTTATTAAAGGTATTTCTCAAAAACCTTATCCTTTTCAGCAAGGTTTTTCATGACTTCCTTTGCAGCCTTATCCAGTATGGATTGGCCAGCAGGTGTGAGTGACCTTCCTGTTTTTATGTCTTTCTTTAAATATCCAAGTGCCTCAAGTGACTGCAGTATATTTCTTATTATAAACCTGCTTCCCTGAACAGGGTGGTATCTTTTTGTGCCTCTGTCCTGGCGGCTGCCATATTCCTGGCTTAATCTTGATATCCCAATATTGGTATTTAGATAAACCTTTCTCATAACAGAAGCCAGTCTTGTGTAATACCAGTCATCCTGTATCCATGCGCGCTCCTTTCCGATACCGTCCTTAAGGTAATTCACCCAGTCCGGTATCTCAACATTTTTCTCTTTAAATTCTGATGCAAGCTTATTTAACAATAAATCTGCGGGAACTTCCTTAACATCTACCATATTATCACGATGCAGGTTTATTTATAAACTATTTATAACATTTTCGTTATTTTTAAAAATTTTTGGTTTTGTAAACAAATATAACATCAGTATAATATTTACAATAAGATCAGTATAAACATAATAATTTATGTTGCGGAACAGCAAAAATGAAAGTCCCAGTGCTGAAGAAATTGATATCCCCAGTATTACTAAGGATAAAATAAATATGAACAGCATCGGATAGGTGCCAAATGAATAATAGTTAAGATTTGACGTTCCGGGTGGAAGTTTTTTTAGCAGACGGTTTATGTTTACAATGAGTATCACATAGAATAATATTATGGCATCAACCAGTTCAAAAAAATAGATAATTAAAAGCTTATGGCTGATAACTATAGTTACAATGATGAATGCTACAGCTATAATTGAAAATATAATCAACCCAAATATGCTCTTGTAAAATGCTATGGATTGCTTTTTCACTGGCAATGAATTGAGAATTTCTATACCCTTGCCCTCCACAACAAGCAGGAATATTGAATAGAAGGATGATACAAATTCCACCAGGTAAAGCATGGAAAAAAATGGTGATTTAAAACCATCTCCAACGCCTAAGCCCACAAAAAATGGGATAACAAAGAGTACGGGGAGGAATATATATGATAGGTTTTGAGGTTTTCGGAATGTACTTTTTGCATCTTTCTTAAGGAATGCCCTAAGCATATTGGTGGTTCTCATTTTTGAATATATTTTCTCGCTTGATACATTCTCCTCGGAGGTCATGAGAATGTTGTATATTTTGTACCTGATAGAGAAATATATGAGAACCAGTATGGCCAGGAACAACAGTGATAGGAGGATTTCCAGTATCCTGTAAAATAATGGAAGATTATAATTCAGATACACAATATACTCAAGATTTATGGGGAAGGCAAACACCCTTACATAATAGGGGAGCGCTGCTATTGCACTGCTTACATATCCAAAGTATGAGGGGTCTTCAAGCAATAGGTAAAATGCGCCAAGAAAAAGGAAAAGCATGAGAATTTTAATTACGTTTTTAATTGATGAGTGTGTTTTTGCCTTTTTTTCCGAATAAATGAAGAGGAGAGATGATATAATAAAACTGAGCAGTAGAATAAGAAAGGCGTAGACTATGGCAAGGAATATAGTTTCATAGTCATGGGTAAGAAGGTAAAAGAATATGGCAGATGGAAAAACAACAAAAATATATGAAGATGAATTATAAATGAACCATGATACAAATGGAACGTTGACATTTACCTTAATGGGTATTGATTTTAGTGGAGACATAATATTGTTGTTATATACAGAGTTGAGGAAAACTATTGAATTGTATATGCCCATCATGAATAGATATAAAAACACAATAAGCCCGAACGATGCCAGCATTGTTGTTTCCTTTGCCGCAAAATAAACAGAATCAAGAAGAACAAATATCATTGTAAAAAGCACGGCATTTGCTATATAACTCATAAATACAGTTCTTGTAAAATATGACTTTTTATTGCCTGAATTTATAGTTCTTTGAAATTTCGGCGTATCCTTTAGAGCAAGGTACCGCTGTTCAACCATTATCAATTTGCTCAAAAACAAAGTCTGATTTTTCATCTAACTACCCCCCAAGGAGACCCCATGCGTTAGCGTGGGGGGAATTGGGACCCCAAACTGTATTGACTTGCAGTATCTTACCAACTTTACCTTCTTTACGTTAACATCCATCTTCTTTTCTCCATTCCTTATTATTACATAATTTCCATAACTATGAACCCCAACAGCGCCGTATCTGCTCTCCCCGAATTCCACTACATCACCGGGTTGTAAGGGGTATCTTTTCCTTCTTATTGATGGCATGAATCCCTTTTTGTTAATTTGAAGGGAACGGTTATTTCTCCGTCTCTGTGTTGCATTGAAAACAGTGGATCTTACCTGCATGTTTCCTCCAGCAATCACAAATGCATCGTTGGCATGGCTCTTATCCAGCCCAAGAGAAATGCGGTTCTTCCTTGTGATGTACCCGAATGTGTATGCTGCTTCCGTAAGCTGGGCGAGCTTCCACCGTACAATATTCATGAAAGCTGAATTTTTTAATGGTATCAGTGCCCTCTTTCTCACTTCAGGATATCCGAATTCTTCCGCAGTGAGGTTGTTCTTCTTCTGATTACAGTCATGGCATGAGATGGCAAGGTTGTCTACGGTATCTGGACCATTCCTTGATCGGAGTGTGAGATGTTCTATTTCCAGCGGTATGTTTGTCTTTCCACAGTACACACACTTTCTATGGAACTTCTCAAGGAGGTATTCCCTGATCTCATATCCCTGAAGTTCTCCCTGCTGGTACTCTATTCCACTTATCTCAGGGTTCTTCATCTTCTGCTGATCGAATGAAGCAACCTCAATAATAATATCGGATATTGGAAGTATTTTTTTAAGTTTCTCAATCAGTCTTATGTGAGTCTGTAGTTTGTGATCTATGCTAGGTGCAAACCATCCCCCCCTGTTGTTCCACCGGTTCATGAACCGTGGTTGCCTGTACCACAGCCTGTTTCTCCTGCCTCTGCGATACATGGATTTCTCCACGTTCAGTTTTGGCATGGCAGTTCTTATGACAGCTTCTCCTGATACCAGCTCTCTCTTTTCTGTTACTGCAGAGAATCCAATGTGCTTGTATCCCGCATCAATTCCCAATGTTACTGGTTGCTTTGTCTCTCCGGTTGCATATAGAAGTTGTATAGTGAATGGATTTGAGAATGCAACCTTTGCTTTTTTTCCCTTTAATAATTTTCGTGCCTTTCCTGGTGTTGTCGGCATTAAAGGTTCGTTGCGCATGTTTATGACGGGAACCCTCAGGTCCTGTCCAGTCATGCCTGACTGTAGGTCCACATCGGGGTTGTTAGAAGGGGTTTTTAAACCATGCACACTGAGAGTTTCCTCTCTGTTTAATGCATGATCACAGTTGCCACGGACTTGTGGAGCATCCGTAGGTGTGTATGTATTTCTCCAATCTAACTTCTGCCTTTCTTTCATGTTTTTCACCATGTTTTCAAAGCCCCCTAATCAACTCTTGCGATGCCCCTCACGGAACAAGCCCCTTCCGTCAGGGAGGGGTAGTTGACTTAATAGATTCCCTCAAAGAATCAAGCAGGTTATCAAGATCTTCATCTCCAGTAAG
>NZ_KI542728.1:0-2668 GCF_000496155.1 Ferroplasma sp. Type II | reverse complement strand
TAGAATGACTGGGGATTTGCCATATAACGATGTTGTGAGTATGCAGGCTGGAAATATGTTTATTTCAAAAGTTGCAATTGAGGTTATTAAAAAACTTGATGAAAAACGATTGGATTTTGTAAGAACTAAAGGAAAAGACATACTCGATAGGCTTTCTGATATCAAAAACAGCAAAATCTTATCTGCGAGGGGCAAAGGATTTATGATAGGTGTTGAATTAGTTGATGATAAGGGCAACCCAGATGGAAGTTATGCTTTAAAAATAAGGAATCGGCTATTTAAAAATAATGTAATTTGTTCACTTACCGGAGGGGCAAATCACGTTCTCAAGATAACCCCTCCAGTTCTAATAGATGAGGGGAGTTTAAACATGGGTATTGAAAAAATTGTTGAGGCTCTGGAAAAATAAAAAGATGATAGAAATGGAAATAGTAAACTCTTTTAAATTTCATTATAGAACGGGAACCGAAATAGCTGGAATTGGTATTGATAATTGTGAGGTATTGAGGGTAAAGATACCCTTGAACCTTGTTTTTGAAATTTCTCTTGCCAGCCAGGAATTTTACGATGGAATTATAGTTAAACTTATTTCTGGTGATATTACGGGTTATGGAGAGGCAGAAACAATTGCAGAAATAACGGGTGAAACTCCAGAGGTGCTTTTCAATATTTCATCAAGCATTTTAATGGCACTTAATGGTAGAAAAATCGAAGGATTTGAAGATTTTTCTGAATTTTTAAATAATTACTGTTACGGAAATACAGCTGCAAAAAGTGCTATTGATATGGCATTTTATGACCTTCTCGGGAAATCATTAAATGTTCATGTTGTAAAAATTTCTGGCGGTAGCTTTAAACCACGTAAAACAAGCCTTACAATTCCAATATCTCCAAAAAAAGAAAGCCTCAGACTTCTTGAAACATACCAGAACTCCGGGGCAAAGATAATAAAAGTTAAGATAGGAAATAATCTTGAAAAGGATATAGATAGAATTAAGTTCATTGCTGGAAATCTGAGAGAGGATGCCAGTTTTTTTGCGGATGCAAATCAGGGATACAATCTAAATAGTGCAATTAAAATGGCACAAGTGCTGAGTAAATATGAAGCTATATTCTTTGAACAGCCCGTTAACCGGTTTGACCTGACCAGTGCCAGGGAGCTAAGGCATAAATCTGGAATCCCGATAATGCTCGATGAAAGCGTATTTTCTCCCATGGATGCCATGAATGTTATAAGACAGGGTGCAGCAGATATGATTAACGTGAAATTATCAAAGAGTGGTGGAATTCATCAGGCCATAAAGGTTCTTACCGTTGCACAGGCCGCTGGCGTAGATGCAATGGTTGGATGTATGCTGGAATCAAAACTTGGCATAGCCGCCTCGCTAGTTGTAGCAAACAGTGTTAGCAATGTAAAATTTACTGATCTGGATGGATTTACTTATCTTTCTGAACAACCGTTTGAGGGTGGAGTTGAGTTAAAACTTGGAATGGATTATCTAGTTGCTGGACCTGGATTTGCCGTTAAATTAAAAGAAAAATTAATATAAATTTTTGTATATTTGACCTTTCCAATTCTTGTTAATTTTCTTAGGAACTCTCTATTGAAACCAAAAACATGAAATATTGACTCCTTATAATGTTATATGCGGATACAGGAGTTATCATTTCCTGCCTATGTAATCATCCTTACAATCAGGATGGCTTTGGAATGGATCCTGCCACAACCACGCTGGTCGACATAAACATGACCGATGTGCACATTGCTATCCGAATGATAGGATCTTCTATATTACAGGAAGCCAATGTGCCTGCAAGGACTGGCAAAGGAAACTGGAATAATGAGATATTTGAAAAAATTAAAGGGGGTGAAAAAATTGGATAAAAAAGAGATAGAATTTGAGTTCGAGAGAGCAACAAAGAACACATATAGATTCCAGGAAAAAGCGTCTGGGAATCCAGCAATTGGAACATTATATGTTCAAAAATCGGTATTCGGGGACAAGGAACCGAAGAAAGTGAAGGTTACAGTGGAGTGGGAGTGAAGGGTATTCAAAGGGGATGAATAAATGAAAGATACAACACCACAAGTATATGCTGGAAGTATTGATGATATAGGCAGGCGCCAATATTCTGGAAATGCAGAATGGCTGAGGGAATACATACAGAATGCAATCTAAGCCGTGTCATCTGCGATTAAAATTAAGATTTATGGCAATAACCTGGAAAGCGTAGACTACGAAAAAGAAATGGACGAGGAGTCCCTGATCACACAGGTTTTCAGCATCGGCAAGTTGTTTAAAGGAGATAGGGGAATTGGAGATTGATCAGGAAGAATGCCTCCACCGACAGACAAGGGGGATCAAAACACAGAAGAAAAGAGGTAAGAGAATACAGGGAGAAAGGTTACAAACAGTGGGCAGAAGAGAAACATTACGGTATGAGGTAGCCTGGGACTGAAGGAATATTCTCTGCAATAAAGAGGAAGTTTGGGGAGAACTGTGTCAGCAGGTCTATAGAAGGATCGAAAGCAGAGGGATACCAGAGATTATGGATAATGTGACTATATAAACTAGAGGGCAAAAAGAGAGGTAAAGTGCATGAATTATGGGCTGAAAAGAAGAATAAAATCAGAGGAAAAGTGAAGAGAGGAGAATCAGAATATTGT
>NZ_KI542727.1:3715-4707 GCF_000496155.1 Ferroplasma sp. Type II | reverse complement strand
TTTGCTTATTCTTATTCATATTTTATCGGTATTTCTATTAACTTGCCGAGCCTTACTGCGTCAATTTTAATATCCTCCGAAAAGGACATTCCATTGCTGAGATTTTTCATTTTCTCGTAAAATTCACGGTAAAAAATCCACATGCCGCTCTGGGAATCGTTGAGAGTTATCTTGAAAAGCAATCGCATGGTGAAGTTTAAAATGCTGTTTCCTATGTAATGCAGGGATGTGTAATTATGCTGTGTCCTGAGAGCCATCCGGTCACATGAAATAAAATTGACCTCGTCCATCCAGATAATTTCCAGTAATGGTTTTACTATGTCTGTAGGATATGTATTGTCTCCGTCCATGCATACAATAAGGTCGCCCTTTGCGTGCTTCAATCCGGTTTTGTAGGCAATGCCATAACCCCTCCTGCTCTCATTTATCACAATGGCACCCTTTGCTGCTGCTATTTCCTTTGTCCTGTCAGTAGAATCTGTATCAACCACTATAATTTCTATTCCTTCAACCGATTTTAAAAGACCGTCTATTACAGATCCAATAGTTCCTTCCTCGTTGATTGTGGGAATAACTGCAGTAACATTCATCCTTCCACAATAGAATAACTTATTTATTATTTTTTAGTATATTAGTTTTCTATTTAACATACTTTTATAGGTTTTCCACTGATGCCTCACTATTTTATCAATATCTTTTCCATCTTTTAGGGCATTTTTAACAAAATTTATGGTTCTTGGATCTGATGGATATCCTGACCCAAAATCACCGTATTTTTCATGTAGCTTCTCTATTTCACGGTCTCTTATAACCTTGGCAACTATTGAAGCTGCGGATACAGCAGGATATATCTCATCAGCCTTGTGCCTGCATATAATTTTTCTGCCAGAATTCGTAGCTAATTTTAACTGCAGCCTGGATTCATTTACATCANAGCTATCAACATATATGATAGCTTCAACTGGAGCCCATAATGCCAGCTTTGATGCATA
>NZ_KI542727.1:0-3434 GCF_000496155.1 Ferroplasma sp. Type II | reverse complement strand
CGGCCTTTTTCAAAAATATGTTGGATCGGGGTGTGATCACAATCGGTATATTTTTGGATTTAATTTTTTGAAGGTCGCTTTCATGAGCCTCAATTCCATGTACCAGAAAGTCAGGGTTCAAATTTAACACCCTGTCAATATCCTCCCTGACATTCTCACTGAAATGAAGGGCCATGATTTTATTGTTCTTTTTAGCAAGCATGCTGGCTTTAATCGCTTCCTCATATTCCATATCGGAGACCGAGCTCAAACCTATGCCATTGGCATTATCCAGTATTGCCTGTATACTCTCATTTTTGAAAGGCCTTCCAAGTACTACAGGCTTTATATATTCCCTATCCGTATGATTTATGAATTCAGCACCTTTGATCCCATTCTCTCTAAAGTCGAAGTATGACAGGATACCAGATTTTTCCATGAAGCTGGTTGAATTTTTTATTCCTCCCATTATAATGCCATCGGAAGAATTTTCCAGCTGCCTGTGTTTGAAACCTCCTGGCCCAACAATTTCTGGCAGCTCACCCCTGGGCTCGTCTTTGATAAAAGAATCACCGATATGTGTATGTGCGTTGACAGGCATCGGAATAAGGGTACCGTACATTCCATTATTTGCCACGCTGTCTGTAAAATTTGTTTCTTCGCCTACTGACAGTGTGCCTTTTCTCATCCTGCCATTATAATATATATTGCCTGTAAATATCATTTTGTATCACCGAATTCCCTTAAACCTTACTTTCCGCACTTTTGTGATGGCACTATTTTCGAATTAATTCAGCCGCACGAATCGATATAGATTCTATTTCTGATAGTACGTTCTCCAGGCGTTTCATGTTCTGTATCCACTCTTCAACAATCTTTGCCTGTTCTTCACATAACCTTATGTTCACAGTCTTTCCCTTTACCTTCCTTGACCAGTCATAGTAGGGTCCATGTAGTTTTGGAGGACTGGCATGGCATTTGCACTTCACATTACCGCATTTCATGTAGTGCTTCCATACGGTTCCGTGAAGAGCAAAATCGATATTTTTTAGTTCATGAGATTGCTCTTTGACCTGTTTCCTTAGATCTTCCAGTTTATCCACTGACATGGATCCGCCTCCTTCATTGATCGGGATTAACTATAGGTATATATACCTATAGTATATACACATGCAATGGTTCAACAGTCAGGTTCGGATAAGCATGAACTCCAGACAAGGTGGATCTACGCCATCCCCATAATAAACAGGTACATACACAGAATTGGATTATCCGACATACTTTCTTCACGCATGGGTGGAGGAGGCATGGTTCCACACACATCATGTCTCCTGATTCTGTTAAGGAACATACTGACGGAAAGGGAACCGGTATACGGTATTGGGAAATGGGCATCGTCAATAGAGCCGTCACTTCTTGGTGTTTCCCGGGATCAGGCAGCGCATATTAACGATGACAGAATTGGCAGATCGCTTGATGTGCTCTTTGATGCTGACAGGGGATCTATGCTTGTTGAAATCGTGAAAAGCGTTGTCGAGAAATTCGGAATAAGCATGAATGAATTCCACAACGACAGCACAACAATAACATTTTCCGGCGATTACGAGGATGCTGATGGATCAGATAAGAGGGGAAAGGAGACTGCTGAAATAACATACGGGCACAACAAGGATCACAGACCGGATCTGAAGCAGCTCCTCTGGACCTTGACGGTCAGTTCAGATCATTCTGTTCCCGTGCACTACATGGCACTGGACGGAAACACACAGGACGTGGAAACGCACATAGATACATGGAATTTTCTGAGGGATTTATCCGGCAGATCAGATTTCATATACGTAGCCGACAGCAAGCTCTGTTCAAAGGAAAACATGAAATATATCAATGAAAATCATGGGAAGTTTATCACACTGCTTCCCGCAACAAGATCTGAGACCTCGTGGTTCCATGAATACATCCAGGATCACCGGATTGAATGGAAGGATGCGTTTATTCGGAAACGATCTAAAGGCGACATAGAGTTCAGGGTGTTCGAATCTCCTATACCGTCATCTGAGGGATTCAGGATAGTATGGTCATGGAGTTCACAGAAAGAGGAACTGGATTCCAAAACTAGGGATCGGAAAATACGATCTGCCGTATCAATGCTTGATGGTCTGGAATCATCACTCCGAAAAAGGAGGATGCGAAAGGAGAGAATAATAGAAAAAGCTGAATCTGCCGTTTCAGGAGTTCCATATATAAGGTATGAAATAAAGGAGGAACGTGTTGAGACGTTTAGGAAATCCGGCAGGGGAAGACCTTCGAACAAGAGCACATACAGGAAGATAGAGATACCGGTATATCACGTTTCATGGTCAATAGAGAAGGGGACGATTGAGAGAGATTCTGCTTCAGACGGCATATTCCCCCTTATCACAAACTGCATGGACATAGATGCATCCGATGTGCTTGCCCGGTATAAGTACCAACCTATGCTTGAGAAGAGGTATGAACAGCTTAAGACCGTATACGGCGTAATGCCTGTCCTGTTCAAGAATGAAACAAGAATAGAGGGTTTCCTTTTCCTATATTTCATTGCCATGCTCATACAGGCACTGATCGAGAGGGATGTCAGGATAGCAATGGAGAACAGTGGAATAAAGAGCATTCCACTATATTCTGAGGAAAGGGATTGTACTTCCCCGACATGTTACCGCGTCTTTTCCGCATTTGATAAAATGCAGGTTCATCACCTCATAAGTAATGGACAGGAGACCGAGAGATTTTACACGGAGATTTCGGATATACAGGGACTGATATTGTCGTTGATTGGCATATCCGAGGAGGAATTCAGGCCAGAGTGAAATTCAAAAAATACCCCTTTTGAAAAGTGCGGAAAGTAAGTTTTAAGGCTATTGTTCATGTTAATATAAATGGAAAACAAATATTTAGATTTATACATTAAAAAAGAGATATTTAACAGTAAGTATAAAAATTATATAAATTAAATACAATTTATATACAAAATTATATAAATTTCTCCGGATAAGTGATAAGAATTTTTATGATAATCAATATAGCCTGGTGGTTTCAAGATTTTTCATGGCTATTGCCTCAACCCCGAATTTTGTATGGATCAGCCTTGCAAAATCATAACACTTGTTTCCATCCCCATGATTGATCAGTATTCTCTGGGGTTTGGGCTGCATTCCCCCAACAAAATTCAGGAGTTCCCGTTTAGTGGAATGCCCTGAGAAACCTTCAGCATTTTCAACTGACATTTTGATCTCAAATTTTGTTGATTTTCCTGCATCGGAAAGTGTAATGCTGGATGCACCGGACTGTATTCTCCTTCCCAGTGTGCCATCTGCCTGGTATCCCACAAATGCAAGTGTATTTTTTGGCTCCGCTGACAGTGTCTTAAAATATTCCAGGACCGGTCCTCCATTCATCATTCCTGCGGTTGCAAGTAT
>NZ_KI542726.1:5254-7242 GCF_000496155.1 Ferroplasma sp. Type II | reverse complement strand
AATTCAGGTCTCTTTCGAACTAAATGATCAAAACATAGACAGAGAGATAAGAGGACTGGAGAGAGCTTCGAGTGAAATAGATGCAAACAGGTTTCTGATACTCACAATGGATCAGGAACGGGAGATATTCAGGAACGGACTGAAAATTGAAGTCAAGCCAGTATGGAGATGGCTGATGGAGAACATTCATTAATAAAAAGCTAGAAATAAAAAAAAAGAGGATGTTGGTAGTGTTTCACTATGGGAAAGTTGCTGATGCCTTCATTTATTTTTCTCTAAACAACTAATAAAATTTACATTTTTAATTACATATGGAGCAGAATCTTATTTACTGGCAAAATTATATATGCATTCGTGAAACGTACAAAAATCGGTGCGGTTGTCCTGATAGTTGTAATGCTGTTTAGTTTTTCCATAAAATGCAACAGCCCTCAGGGAACGTAAGTATAAGCCTTGATGTAATGTTACTTACCCAGATACGCACAACAAAAACGGTGCTAATTTTTCGTGCACGGATTTAACCCTGGAAATACTTCTAGAACACCGTCAACTGGCACATGGCACTCCAGTGTTAAAAAATTGCAAATTGACGACTACACTATGGTTTTCTTCTGTAAAAGTATTCTGTGCCGAATCTGTTATGGTATTATATAAGCTATTTATTGTATAATTTCGGGGTGGGATAAAATTCATATATCAATATTTTTACCATTATTTTATTGAATGGTAATAAGAAATCAGCTTGTTTCTAATTGCATCCCTGGAGTAGTACTCTGCCCTTTTATACCCCTTATTTTTATAATAATCACTATTGTCCAGCACTTTATAGGCTCCTTCTACATTTTCCTTAATATCTTTAGGGTTTACAAGCAATGCAGCACCATCTGAAACCTCTCTTATAACATCTATATCAGAGCTTAGTACCGGCAATCCGGTTTTAAATGCCTCTACCACCGGGTAACCAAAACCTTCAGCCAGTGTAGGGAAAAAGAGCATGTCACAGGCACCGTATATTTTATTAATTTTTTCTGCATTCACATCTGTAAAAGTAATACTATTCCCTACGGGAACACCTATCCTAACGAGCTGGTACTCTTCTCCCAGGCGATCCATTAATTCCCTTACCATTGAAAGATTTTTTCTTGGCTGATCAGAGGACACAGACAATATAAGTTTTTTATTTAGCGGCAATCCCAGTTCTTTGCGTAATTCATCATTTCTATTCAATGGATAAAAATTATCAGATATATATGGAGATATCACAGATATTTTACTTTCATTAATATTAAATCTAGTACTTATCTCATATTTTACATAATTTGAAACTGTAATAATGTTATCATATTTCAAATATTCACTTATATATTTTCTCAAACCAGGTCTTCTCAATTTTTCATGAAGACCATTAACATCCTCAGTGAATGCAATGATATCATGTATTGTTACAACCATATGTTTACCTTGAAACATAGGCTTGATTACCTGTGCTGTTATATGTATAATATCATTACTGTTATTTATCACTTTAATTCCGGGTCTATATATAAGATCACTGAATAAATAATTTAAAACAGAATTTTTAAAGCCTCTGTATGTTGATTTAAAAACAGGATCCTGAAATTTATTATTGAATATGAACTGAACTATCCTGCTTTCAGGTGCCATTAATGTGTAAAGGTCATAGGCATATTTTCCAACGCCAGTTTTCGAAGAATCTACTGTAATATACGTTACCACTGCTAAGCATTGTGTCATTATAGAAATATTTTTGTTACGTTAGAAATTGCCAAATTTTCGTTAATAATTTGGAAGTTTAAAATATTATGATATAATTGTATCAAATAAAAATCTCAATATTCTTTGAGTCAAACGAATGTCAATAAGATTACTAAAATCCCTATTCGGAAAAAATCAACAAAGAATTCAAGTAATATCTTTAGATAAACTATGCTATAAAGAGATTAAATGAATAATAGAAAACTCATAGC
>NZ_KI542726.1:0-5204 GCF_000496155.1 Ferroplasma sp. Type II | reverse complement strand
TGGGAGTATTTGCAGTTATGATAGGAGCATCGGCGGTTGAAATGGGCTGGCTGCAATCATCATCTAACTCACTGAGCAATTTGGGGCAGATTCTCTGGGGACGTATTAGTGATAGGGTAGGGCGACGAACGCCCTTTCTAATTTTAGGAAGCGTAATATTGGCTGTTCTGTGGTACATGCTTCCATATTCTTATAATCCAGTGGATCTCATTTTCCTCTATGCACTGATATCACTTTTTTCAGCCATGATAACCGTGAACTGGTACTCATTCATAGCCGATAATATTGCAGAAAAAAGGGGGCATTTTCTTTCTATAATAACCAATATCGCATCTATAGGCACAGTTATCTCTTTGATAGCTATTTTTTTCCTGCTTGACAGCAATTCAAGGAAGGATATTATTATTCCATTCACAGCAGCATCGATTTCATACATAGCATCTGCTTTGATAGGATTTATGCTCACAGAGAAAAAAAGCAAATCAATAATGAGCAAAAATCTTCTAGGGCACCTTAAAAACCCTAAAAAACAATAGTACATTCTATCAATATTTTATGGCAACTAATGTACAGTCTTTTTTCTGGTCACTGGCCTGGCCCATGTTTCCCATAACAATTGTTACAATTATGGGCTTTTCATTAAAAGTTGTGGCATTGCTCACCATTGCGGCAATTGGATCGGCACTTGTTACACAGTACTTTATTGCAAAATTTATTGATAATATCAACAGGATTCCTTTAATTTTCCTGAATAAGATTATGTTAAGTGGAATACCATTAATGTATGCCTTCTTCGATTCTTTTCCTCTTTTTATAGGAATTGAAATATACAGTGGTTTTTTAGGTTCAATTCAGAATTCCATTCTTACCTCCTATACACTGGATGTTGTTCCGGAGGGTCACCACGCCGAATATATTTCTATACTCAATGGATTTAATGGAGCAATTTATTTTGCAGGAGCGTTAACTGGGGGATACCTTCTTTCTTTGTTTATAGATTTCTTTCCACTGAAACTTGCACTTATATTTTCATATATCATTGTATTCAGTGGTAGATTTATTTCGTCTTTCCTGTTCCGTGGCCTTAAAGAAGTAGGTGGCGGGAGAAACAGGGGCGCATTAAGCATACTGTTTAAACCAAGGCAACCCGGTTCACCCTCTGGCGCCCCCATAAATCCCCGGTGAATAAATTACTATTCTCTGAGAAATACTTATCATACCATCTTTTACCCTAAGAACCGACGCTCTTGGATTTTCCCCAACAGGTGTATTCCGGAAGGGCTTTAATTTTAGATCGACTAAAAGGTCTATTTTCTGGACTTCCTCAGGAACTGTATGTCCGATGAATGTATCTTTAGGTTATTTCATGAGGCTTTAGGACAAAATTTTTAGTGGGTTCCTCTGAGCATTTTTTCATCATCCAGGTCAGTTTCACCGCTCTGACGTGCAGTGTCAGGGAATATTGTTCATGGAAATTGAGTACATTTGCAACATCTTCGTTCCTGAGTATCATAACTCCTCTTAGGAGCTTTGTACGATCTTTACTTAAAGCGATTATATCATAATATTTGAAATTTTAAAATTATCAACGAAAATATGGCAATTTCTAATCTAGAAACTATAATATATAGTTTATTTATTAAGTGAGAGGAGAGGATGTATTAATATGGAAAACGATGAAATTGAATTTGAAATAACAAATATAGGACCTATTAAAAGATCAATTATACATATTAAGAATATTACTACCATATTAGGACTTCCCAATTCAGGTAAAAGTTATGCACTTAGATCAATATACTGGTTTCTTCAACTTCTTGATGAATATAGATTTAAAGAATTTGGTGGCTTAATTAATCATGTTAAGTCGGACGAGATTTTAGAGAACAAAATTATGAATGATATGAATAAAGAAATAGAGAAAGAATTAAGTGATGTAATTAATGATTTTACATCGAATAAACAAAACAGCTCGACACATGGAGTGTATAAAAATAATATAAAAATAAATTATAAGATTAATTTAGAAAAATTAAAATTATTGATTAAAGGTGTATTTAAAGACACTCTTAAGCAATATACCGGTTCTAGTAATATAACAAATATTAAGGTTAATGGAAAATCAATGGATACGATAATAGACGATTCAATATCAGAAATACCAATATTTGGTTCCGAATACTCAAAGAATGATAATGGATTACAATTTATGTATTCAATAGCGAGAAATTTAAATTTTGGACCTCAAAAATATTATGATATAATGAATAAATTAAGGCGAAATCCCTTAACTGTTACAGTCAATTCGCTGAATTTTAGCAAAGCAGGTACAAGTATAAGCGTGGATGTTACTTTTTTAATTTCAAGGGCAAGTGATGAATATCTCAATGATAGAATGGCTTTTCGAGGATTTGATTTTCCCAGTTCAAATACTTCTATTGAAAATTTCCCATATATGGGAATAATTATATCTAATGTTTCTGAACATATATGGGCATCTATAATTAATTTTTCATTAAACAATATAAAATCGGCCATTTCCGATATTTCAGGTATCAATTCAACTAAATTTATTCCGTACGGAAGAAATATAATCGTTCAATTATATAATAGTTCATTGAAAAGAATTTTGTATTATCCTGGGACGATATTAAGAGATTTGAGTGTTTTAAAAAGTGCACCATTTTCAAGTTATTTTAAGTGGCTTGATGCTGGAAAAGAAAAACTAAATAGTGATCAAAATGAGTTAATCAGTTTATTTAATTTTATTATAAATGGCGAGATTAAATCAGATTCAAACACCAATGCCCTGAAATACTTTTTTGGTGATAACAAGTCTGTTGATATAAATTTGTCATCTGCCATGGTGGAAGAAATAACAGGATTAATGCTTCCTATTATTTCATCAAATGATAAAGATTTAATTATCATTGAAGAACCCGAAGCACAGCTTCATATTAGTACCCAAATAATAATGGGAATATTACTGGTAGCTTTAGCTAAGAAAAAAGATATTAAAATTATTTTTTCAACGCACAGTGATACGCTGGTGATAGTTATGAATTACTTGCTAACTCAACATATAGAGAAAAATGATGTTCAAAATCTTGTTAAAGCTATATATAATAATCAATTTTCTCAAGATAATTTAAACGATTTGATTAATGTTTTTGATGATAAGAAAAAAATAGACATTAAATTTTATTCTAATAAAGATGATAAGTTTATGTTAATAGATAATAAAGATATTTTAAAGGAAATACCCGGAATTACTGATTTCATAGATAGATTATTTAACTGGAGCATTGGTGTTATTTCTAAAACCCAAAAGGACCAAAATGGTGAAAATAAAAATGACTGAAGTTAACTTTCAGAAGTTAAAAGGGGACAATGAATGGGCAAAACTCGGTGAAAATGAATGCTATGCACAATTGCCAACCAGTTTCTCAGCAATTTTTAACGTAGAGCACTTTAAAAACAACGGTTTAAAACATTGTGATATAATATTTATAGGTAAACAAATCTTTTTTATTGAGCTAAAAAATACTAGTAATACAACAAATAAGGGTGAAATAATACAAAATATTTTTGAGAGTATAGAACCTAAATATAACGGTTCTAAGAAAATATTAGAGAGCCTACTTAAATTGTATAATAATGGCGTTTCAAAATCTTTTAACAATAAATGCTATACATTTTTTGTGTCCAATGAAACCATATCAATACTGCAGGCAAATAAAAGTATATTTACAAAACAAAAATATAAGCTCTCACATTTAAAAAGCGAATTAGATTTCATTATACTAAAACCATGCTGTTCAAATTTATTTGAATCTGGAAATTTTTTAAAAGTTCTTTAATGGTGATACGTTTTATTGTTATTTTCCGATGGTCTGTTACATGACTATTATACATACAGTAATAATTGTTGCTGCATAGTTTAAATATTCTCAAACATTATTTAGCCATGAAGAAGCTTGAAATTAATAACGCAAAGGAACAGTCTGTAGCAATACGGAATGAGATATCACGGTCAGGGGAATCAAGGTATGATCACAGGCTCCATGGAATCCTCCTCGTAAGTGAAGGCATGAGCTGTTATGAAGCAGGAAGAATGCTCGGGGAAGATTCCAGAAACATGGAGAGGTGGGTAAGGAAATTCAACGAGAAAGGTTTCAATGCCCTCAAGGAAGGAAAGAGATCCGGGAGGAGATCAAAACTTACACCACAGCAGATGAATATGATAAGCACTGACCTGAGGAAGAATCCCGGGGAATTCGGTTATGAACAGAACCTGTGGGAGGGGAAACTCCTCATGCACCACATCTCCGAGAAGTTCCACACGGAAATAGGCGTCAGGACATGCCAGCTGATCTTTCACAGACTGGAGTTCAGGAGGAGGAAACCCAGACCGGTGATCTCCAAAGGCGATTCTGAAAAGCAGGATGCTTTTAAAAAAAACTAGCTGAAGGTCTGAAAAGGGGAGATACAGACATATGGTCACTGGATGAGTGCCATTTCTACCAGCATGGAACAAGGCTGGCAATGTGGATACCTCCTGAGGACAAGGATCCAATCGTACTGCAGTATCCAACCAGGAAAGGTATCAGTGTATTTGGTGCTGTGAATATCAGGACAGGTGAATTGGTCGGCATGGTATCTGGTAGATTCAATGCCGTAACATTCAGGCAATTCCTCACTGTTCTTATCATGAGGGAAAAAGGCAAGAAGATGCAGATCATTCTTGACAATGCAAAATACCACTATGCAAAACTTTTCCTGCCGTGGTTGGAAAAGCATAAAGAACTGCTGTTTCTTGATTACCTTCCTGCATATTCCCCGAAGCTGAATTCCATAGAAAGGGTATGGAAACTCCTGAAAAGATTGAGATTACATAATCGGTATTTTCCAAACCTGAACGAAGTGATAAAGATTGTGACAAAGCAGTTCCTGTTATGGAAAGGAGAGAACGGCATCTTAAGAACGCTTTGCTATATGGAGTAATGACATATATACGGCAATACTTATGGCGTTATGTATAAAATGTAGGTTTATACCAATAGAAAAATTCCATTCCTCAGGAAAATAAAAAATATGATTAATAAGCGTAACTGGAAAAGTATCTTATATTGCAATAAATGTATCTTTAGGTTATTTAATGAGGAATATTAATATAACTTATTATATTAAATACATTAACATGG
>NZ_KI542725.1:0-20599 GCF_000496155.1 Ferroplasma sp. Type II | reverse complement strand
ATAGGCATGAATACATAGAAAGGGAAACACCTACAGAGAACGGAGATATTGAATCTTTCCACAATTCAATTAAGACAGATTACATATGGGTAAGTGAAATAGACAACTTCAATGAAGGGAAAACAGTAATAGAGAATGCATTCTATGACTATAACAATATAAGGCCACATTCCACACTTGATTATTATTCACCAAAACAGTTCCTTGACAAATGGGATAATGACAGTGGCTTCAGGGAATACTATGGAGAGTTCCTGAATAATATGAAAGACAGTTACAGGAGGAGAAGGAATAATTATTATAGGAGGATGAGGATAAATGTACCTTGAAATGGAAAGATTTATGTTTAACAATCACTATCCAACATCAATTCCCTGATCTTCCAGCTGCATCCATATATGTTTCCATATCTTCCTGTCTGTACCTGTACTGGAAAGCCTCTCCCTGAACAGCCATATGGTTCTTGAGTCCGGCAAGATTTCAGGATAGTGGAGGAAGTTGCGGAATGATATCCTGTCATTGAGTTCCCTCTCCATGGATTCATCTGACAGGTTATACATGCTCTGGAGGAACAGTGTCTTGGTCATGACGGTTTCATCGACGTTTGGCCTTCCACCTCTGTCAGTGTCATTCCTGTAAAGTTTCTTAACAAATGGCCTCAATGATTCCCAGTCTATCATGTGTGATCAATCTGTGCCAGTTTATCCATGCCCTTCATTGACGAATATGCTTCCCGGAGACCGTAATCCACTATGCTGCTCATTGAATATACATGCTAATCCCATGAATAAAGCTTTCCACGGTTAATGTGTTAAAACATGCCTGAAATAGGAACTCTACAGAATAATGGATGATGTTAAAAAAAGAATAGGTTTAGAATGCCTGCGATTCTCATAGGGGTTTTTAGGAAAAGTCTTGAGTTAATAATTGCAAATAACGATGAGATGTTCTCTATATATGGTTTTAAGAGTTTCCACGTCCCCTTACATATGATTATGGAAAGTCGAAGAAAATAATGAAACAATACCATACATTACACATGTTCAGAATGAGAATTTCACTCTACAAAACTCATTTCAATGCTAGAATAACATCACAGTACCAGTTTTTTTGGTCTAGAAGACTAGAACCTTCCCGGCCCACAAAGCCCAGTCGCTAAGCTGATCCATAGATCCCCGCTCTATCCCATCGACCAGTTCCTCATCCTTCATCCCTCTCGCGTCCATACAGGTTCCGCAGGCACTGATCTTCACGCCCCGCGCTGCCAAACCTTTCAGCATTGTTTCTAAATTATAATACCCCTGTGCCACCTTCTGCGACCTTTTTGCTCCCAGAACAGAATCACCGAAAAGAAAAATGTGTATCGTCTCACTATCCTGTTTCCTCACAATTGCCAGTGCCAGACGAAGTGCATTATAAATCTTTTCGGAGCCATATGGTGGTTCATTCAGAATAAACAATATCTCTTTCATCCTACATCATAACTCCATTCTTATGCTTCAGTTCAGGAAACATTAGAACCAGTGCCTCATCCAGTATTTTTCGAATGCAACCTTCTGAACATGCCACATACTGCTAGGTTCCCTGAAGTCTATGAGCGGCTTCGGTTCTTCTAAGAATTTTCCTTCCATAAAAGCGCTCTTCCCATGTCCAGTTTCCAGGAAGCACGCACCATCCCCATCCCATTCTTTCTTTTTCCCGTTTCCTACTATTGTTTTGGCGATATTGTTTGCAACAACCTTTGCCTGGCCATGAGCGAATACCCCTGCCTTTGGGAGATACGGCACATAACCCTTTGGGGTGGGGATCGAAGCAACATCTCCAATCGCAAAGACGCCGGGAAATTTTGTCTCAAGGTTTTTCACATTAACCGGAACCCATCCAGTGGAATCGGTCATGCCTGCCTTCACTACTGGCTCCGGTGCTGCATGCGGTGGAACAGAAAAAAGAAGATCATAATCCATGGTGTCACCACTTTCGAAGACAAGATTCTCCTTTCTCACCTCCTTCAGCTTCATTCGTGGAATGTAATTTATCCCTCTTGATCCAAGGAGCTTCAGAACCTTGTCCCCTATTTCAGGACCCACGGAGGGGACTGGATTGGGCTCTGGAGTGTAAAAGTTGATCTGAATATTCCCCCTGGATCCTTTTCTCGAGAAATAATCGTCCAGCAAGAAAGCCACCTCATAGGGAGCAGCAGGGCACTTGAAAGGAAGTCTTGAAATTCCAATGGCGACTGAACCATGATCAAAGTCTGCAACAGCATCCCTAAATGATATAGCGGAATCAAGGTCATAGATATGGTGGGCATATTCTGAAAAACCCGGTACAGCATTCGGGTTATATCGTGTGCCAAGAGAAATTATCAAGAAATCTCCTGTGTATTCCGAAACAGTAGTCGCAACAGTTTTCCTCACCGGATCGATTGAAGTTATCTCTTCGTTAACAACATTTATGCCTTTTCCTGCAAGGGCACTCAGGTCTTTCTGCACTTGATCCTGGGTTCTCTTCCCGATCATAAGCCACGGATAAGAGGGAGGGAACTGAAAATACTGTTTTTTCTCAATAACCGTGATGTTGGCCTTTTCCCCCAACTTATCTGCCAGGATGTTCGCAGCGGCTAGTCCGCCTATGCCGCAACCTAATATGAGAATATCCTTCTTTTCCATATTAATGCAATAAGAGTCAATTTATAACTCTTTAGATTGGTGCAAAAGACCTGAAGAGGAAACATTTAATATCTCATAAATGAGAAAAGAGACTATTTCTAAAAGCCTCTGATTTTTAGAGAACCCTAACCTGATAGGTTTCCGCTGACGCATAGGAATATGCCTTTTTAAATCAGGAGTCAATGATATGAAAAATGTCATTTTCTGGGTTATTAGGAATCCTCAAGAGTATGAATTTGATACTGCTCATACCTGCAAGGAAGATTGGGAATAAAGCTATGGTACTCAACACCGCAAGTTTGTGGAATCCACCTATCATGCGCATGGCAAATTCAGAGAGGATAACTGCACGGCACTGCGATGTTTTAGCGCAAATCATGGTAGTTCGAAGTTCCCTCCCTAGATTTGGGCAATTCATAGAAAATCACAAAAGCAGCCGCAATTAGGTTAAGGGCTACCAAAATTATTGTAATATTCTCATGCCCAATGGAAATGATTGAGGCTAGAGTCAGGCCAATGGACATTGCAACCGTACCCTGCAGCGTTCTCAGAGCAGAACCGACAACCCTGTTTTCCTGCGCCAGACTGTTCATGGTGTAGGACGTGTTTGATGTGGTCGCAAGGCCTGAGGCAACACCCAGGAGAATCTCAGCAAGAATCGAGTTTACAAATATGGAAATGGAGAACAGCGCCATCATCAGGAAGGCTAGCATTGGCACAAGTTTTCGTCCAAATCTGTCAGAAGCCTTCCCACCAGCGAGAGAAAAAAAGGTGAATGACAGTGGAAACAGAAGTACGAGAAGGCTGTAATGCAGTGCGTTGTATCCAAGATATGCATATAGAAAGACAAGGTATGCAGCGAAACTATTTCTTGTTATGGAATGAAGGAAACCACTGATGCTTGATTTTACATATTCCCTCGGCAGGCGTGCCCTTAAGCTCATTATCAGGCCCATAGCCACCACAATGACCCCTGCCCAAATGTTTAATACCAGTACCAAAACACCAGACAAGGAAAGACTTGGCCCAAATGCACTGCGTCCGATTGATGAAACCCGTCTTACATCCTCGATTTTTAAAATGAAAGCAAGACAGACCAGTGCCAGCAGTGAAGAGACTACAAAAAGCACTTTCCAGTCAAG
Source organism: Ferroplasma sp. Type II (assembly GCF_000496155.1). Classification (NCBI taxonomy): domain Archaea; kingdom Methanobacteriati; phylum Thermoplasmatota; class Thermoplasmata; order Thermoplasmatales; family Ferroplasmaceae; genus Ferroplasma; species Ferroplasma sp. Type II. The sequence continues at coordinate 16,788 of NZ_KI542725.1, read as the reverse complement.
AAGAGCGACTATGCCCCCTACTGGCAATCCAATCACATATCCCAGGCTCACTATAGTATGATTTGTCCCAATGGCACTGCCTCTCTTAGCATCATCACCAATGCTTGAAGCATATACAAGGGATGTCGGCAGAACAATGGATGCGCCGACAGCCTGTATGATTCTGAATAGTTCTATTTCCACAAAACTGGAACTGAAGAAAATGAGAAAACCACCTGCAGCCAGGAGGGCTCCTCCAAAAATCATTCCAAGCCTGAGGCCAACTCTCTCGAAAACCACTGCAAAAGGAACGAATAGCAACGCCTCTATTGCGACATAAATTGTTACCAGAAAGGAAGCTTGAAAGTGAGATATGCCGAAATATATAGAGATTATTGGAACGGCAATCAATATCATAGTTGCTTCGAATGTGGAAACGAATCCCATGAGAGATGCAATCACAATATCTTTACTGTTCATTCTGAAACCTTGAGGAATAAAACTCACTGGAGTTGTCTAAGAACATCTAACATATTGTAATAGGCTCTTTCTTCTTTTATGAGATTGTCTCCGTCCAGAATCAGGACATCTACGCCTTCATATTCGATTTTCCTGACTTCAGCAACCTTGTTGTGCCCGTATCGCTGTCCCCGAAATGTACCTTTTCCACACCATTCCCCGAATCCTATGTTTCCGTTCCATACTGTATTCAATAGCTTGAACTCGAAATCAGGGATAGAATTCCATAAGCCTTTCAGATAAAGTTTGAATTGCTCTTTTCCCCTAATGATTCTTGGTTCTTCTCCCTGGTGCCTGTAAACCATGTCATTAGAATATAATTCCAAAAGACCAGCAACTTTATGATGGTTCCATCCTTCCATAAATTTTCTTTCAAAAGAATCACGATCAAAAGCCATGTTGATTACAACTGACAATTATATTTAAGATTGTCGTTATATGTCCTTCCACAAAAACCAAATATCACACGCCCATTCGTTTAGCTATTCTGATTTTAGTGCTTATGATTTGCAACTTCTGAGATGCCCAATGCATTTTTAGAAAACATTCCATTAAAACTTGAATCAAATTCCGCCTATTTCTATCAAAATCCTTTATTCAATAGTCAAATTTAATAACATTATTTATATTATTTAACAAATGATTATAATTAAACTTGGAGGAAGCATTATTACAGACAAATCTGAATACAGAAAATTTAATGAAAAAATTGTTGAAAATATCGTAAAAATATTAAAAGTTATGAATAAACAAATGATTATAATTCACGGCGGTGGATCCTTTGGGCACATAAAATCAAAGGAATTTGGATTGCCTGGCCCTGTATCTGAAAGGACCATAGAGGGGATGAATATTGTGCATAATGATATGGTTGAATTAAATCTTAAAATTTCCAGGGTATTTCAGGATAATAATATATATAATATATCCCTACCTGTATCATCGCTTGTTTATGATAATATAAAAAATTACAATATTTTTTCCAGATATTTAAATTATGGAATAACACCAATTTCCTATGGAGATACATATATCCACGGCAAGGATATTGGAATATATTCTGGGGATAACATTGTTTATGATGTTTCAAAAAGATTTATGCCAGACTATGTTGTATTCTTTTCTGATGTTGATGGAATATTCGATAAAAATCCAAAAACAAATCCTGATGCCAGGCTTCTTAAGACAATTTCTGGAGATTTCCAGCATGATATAATAAATGCTGATGTTACAGGGGGAATAATCCATAAATATAAAAAAATGAAATCTATTTCAGATCTGGGAATACCTGTATATCTTATTAATGGCCTTTATCCAGAACGAATATATAATATAGGAAAGAACAATTTTATTGGAACGGTGGTTTAATGATAGAAAACAGAAAAGAAGAGCATATAAACATTGCCGAAAATATGAATGTTACTTCGGAACATAATTTTTGGGATGACATTAGATTAATTCACAGGGCTATACCCGAAATCGATTATGATTTAATAAATACTAAAATTAATTTTCTCGGTACACAATTTGATTTTCCATTTTTAATATCATCCATGACTGGGGGAACCGAGAAAGCGAAAAAAATAAACGCCAATCTTGCAAGGGCTGCAGAAGAATTTCATATAGGCATGGGTGTTGGCAGCATGAGGGCGGCCATAGAAAACAAGAGCATAGCAGATACATTTTCTGTTATAAACGATTACAAAATACCCGCAAAATTTGCAAATATAGGGGCTCCACAATTGATTCGCCAGGAAAAACCACCAATTTCCGATAAGGATATAGAATATATATTCAATTTAATAGATGCAAAATATCTGATTGTCCATTTTAATTTTCTTCAGGAAATGGTCCAGCCGGAAGGCGATAAGAATGCTAATGGGGTTATGTCAAGATTAAAGGAACTTTCAAAATCATATCCTGTAATTGCAAAAGAAACTGGAAGTGGATTCTCTAGAGATGATGCATTGGAATTGAAGGATGCAGGCGTAAAGGCAATAGATGTCGGTGGCCTTGGTGGAACATCATTTGCCGCAATTGAATATTATCGTGCTGAAAAAATACAGAATAAGGAAAAGATGCATACAGGCCAGACATTCTGGAATTGGGGAATACCATCTCCCGCATCAATTAAATACTGTTCATGTGGAATTCCCATTATCGGCAGCGGAGGCATCAGAAACGGACAGGACATTGTGAAATCAATAATTATTGGAGCGGAAATGGGCGCCATGGCAAGGAATTTCCTTAAGGACGCTGACACATCATACGATCAACTTGTATTTCATATAAAAAATATAATAAAAGACATAAAAATTTCCATGTTTTTAACAGGTTCAAAGGATATATCAGCTCTAAAAAACAAAAAATATATAGTTTTCGATCCATTATATTCATGGCTCAAACAAGGTGATTAAATGGAAGAAAAGAAGACGGAATCAAAATGCCCAAACTGTAATGAATTTTTATATTATATAGAAGCAGATAACGATATACCATATGAGGGAAAAGTAACCATTCACACATATATATGCAAAAACTGCAACTATAAAAATATCACAATAGAAAGGCATGATAAGGAGGATCCTAAAATAATAAAATTTAGGATTAAAAATAAAAACGATTTGAAAACCATAGTGTACCGGTCGCCAGACGCAAGTGTTCAGATTCCGGAACTTGATGCGGAAATATCTCCAGGAATAGCTTCAAATGGATATATAACAACAGTTGAGGGCATATTAACAAGCATAAAGGAAAAACTCTCGATTATGGGAGATAATGAAAACATAGATTTTTTACGGCAGAGAATAGATGGAATAATCAGTGGTGTTGAAGAAAAAATCACTATTATTATAGATGATAATTCTGGGAAAAGCAGGATAAACAGCAGCAGGGTTGAAATATTGAAAAAGGAATAACCATTTTCTTTGTTCCGTGAGAAGTTTAATATAGGGTGATTATTATATCCGTCTATGATTAATATCTCCCATCTATCAAAATCCTATAGAAAGGTTAAGGCCGTTTCAGATCTTAGCCTGGATATAAACAATGGAGAAATAATGGGGCTTGCAGGGCTAAATGGGGCAGGAAAAAGCACCACGATCAGGGCGGCATCCGGCATTATATTTCCAACAGCAGGAAAAATAACAATTAATAATTTCGACATAGTAAAAGAAAAAGTACTGGCATCAAAGCAGGTAGGGTGGGTGCCCGAATTGCCAAATTTTGAGCCAGATGCCAAACCCATCTCGCTCCTGAAATACTACGCAGGATTTTATGGAATAAAATCTGACGATGCTGAAAAAACAAGCATTGAATTGATGAAGGAATTTGATATCTATAATTATAGAAACAGGAAGCTGAAATATTATTCTCAGGGAATGAAAAAACGATTTTCATTGATTGCAGCAATGATTGGAAACCCCGACAATTATCTTTTTGATGAAACACTTAACGGTTTAGACCCTAACGGAGTAAAGGAAGTCAGGGATTTAATCCTGAATTTAAAAAAACAGGGGAAATCCATATTGTTATCATCACACATACTTTCTGAGTTGCAGAACGTTGCTGACAGAATTGCTATAGTTAAGAATGGTTCCGTAATTAAAATTTTAACAAGGGAAGACCTGATGCATCTAGGAACTGACGGGGTAAAAATACATGTTAAAAATGCAGATAAAAATGTGGACAACATACTATCTCAATTTGGGGAACCGACATTCGACGGAACCTATTATTATATAAAAACAAAAGACGAACTGGATTCTGCGGAAATAAACAGGCAGCTTGTAATGAGCAATTATAAGGTTGATTATATAGGCATAGAAAATGAAACGCTAGAAGAATATTTTTTGAATATGGTGAAATAAAATGAATGGCTTGTTATATGATATAAAAAGAACACTTTTTGGAAAATTTACTATAATTTTAATAGTCCTTTTGGTACTGATTATGGGGCTAACTGCCTATGGAGTGGGGGTCTCATCTGATAAGGCACAACCTGCTAACACTGCAATAGTTATGCCATATTTAAATCAAACAGGAGATTGCATTCATGTAAGTGATTATGTCATTAATGGCTATGGGAACCCTGTTTCAGGGCTGCATATAAAATCGTCACTAATGAATTCAACACATGGCCTAATAACCAATAATGCCGGAATTACTAACAATGCGGGCTATCTCAATTTTACCGTAAAAAATTCAAGTAAAATATTTACATACAATTACAACCAATATTACCGGAGTGGTTCAGAGCTTGCTGGATATGGCAATACTATGTTTTATAGCAATGGAACTCTATCTTTATCTGCATCCTCTGTCTATTCTTTTGCATACCCATTCTATCTAATCCAATTCAGTGATAACAAATATCCATTGTATTTAGTAAATTTGAAGGATACGTCCAATCCCGCATTGGTAAGCACCATGGTATATAATCCAAATTATACATCCTCTGACCATACTCAAATATATTATAACATATCTTCAAACCAAAACACAAATCCATTTAATTTTAACAAGGCAAACACAACCCATTATGGAACGGCAGTTTCAAACAAATTTATTATAAAACCATCTTTGACCACTTCAGATTACGGGAAATATGTAAATATCTATGCCGTTAACAAGACATATTCTATGCTCACTCCGGCTTTTCAATATCAATATACATACTTAAAACCAGGTGTAGTGCTACAGAAGGAATTGGCTTCATTCTTTGGCATATTGCTAATTCCAATTATGGGAATATTTTCAGCATACTTCTATTACAGTAAGGATAAAACATCTGGAGTTCTGGAGTCAATAATATCCAAACCAATAACAAAAGGAAAGATTATGATATCCAGATTCGCTGGCAACTCTACAAGTTTCCTAATAGGATTATTAATATCCTTTGGGCTGGCAGACATAATACTGTATCATTATACGGGGGTATTCATATCATCAAAAACCTTTACCGTAATACTTCTGGGATACCTTGTGGAAGCAATAGGATTTGCTGGAATTGTATATCTTGTTTCACAGTTTGAAAAAACACAGGGGCAGGTATTGGGAACTGGAATTGCCCTTTTATTCGTGCTGGGCTTCATGTGGCCAGTTATTACAGGCGGCATACTGTTCCTGTTGCATATAAAATCAACAGGCATTGCGTATGTTAAGGACTCCTCATACTGGACTCAATATCACCAGCTTATTTCCCAGATTTACTGGCTGATTATATCCTCGGAACATATTCTACGGTTAAAGCCTCAACTGTTGGCATTAATATATACTCCGTTACTGCTGTTGGTCTTGTATGGGTATTAGTTCCCTCCATTTTATCCCTTTATTTCGCCAGAAAGAGGGATTAAAACTTATTTTATAATTTAAAACTATAATATTTATTAAGATGATTATAATAATTTACATACTTTTGAGTAATATACTTTAAAGTATATATGGAATTTATTGACCGAAATAATGAAATGGAGGCGCTTTCGTCTAGCTATGAAAGAGGCAATGCAGAATTTATTACAATAACGGGCAGAAAAAGAATAGGAAAAACCGAATTGATTAAAAGATTAATAGATAAATATGGAGGAGTATTGCTGACCTGCAGAGAGGAATCAGAAAAACTGATGCTGCAAAGATTTTCTAGCATACTGGGAAGTTATTTTGCCGATGATTTTATACTTAAAAATTATATTAATAGCTGGGAATCTTTTTTTGAATACATATACAGAAATACATTGAATAGGAGATTGATAATAGCAATAGACGAATTTCCCTATGCAGTCAATAATAAGTCTCTTCTATCTATTTTGCAGGATTACTGGGATAATAAACTGAATGAGACAAAAATATTTTTAATATTATCCGGGTCTAATATATCAATGATGGAGAACCTGTCAGATTATAAATCTCCCCTGTATGGTAGAAGAACAGGCCAGATAGAATTAAAACAATTTCCCTTTATTGAGGTCTTAAGATATATTAAAGATCCAGAACTGGCTGTTAGATATTACAGTGTTTTTGGTGGAACTCCAGCATATATAATGGAAATAAATAAAACCAAAAGCTTTATTGAAAATATTAAAAACACTTTTCTGAAACTTGATTCATTCATTAATCAGGACGTCCTTTTTTTGCTTCGTGAGGAATTAAATGAACCTCGATACTATTTTTCAATTATAGAAGCAATTTCATCTGGAAAAACATCTTTGGGAGAAATAATGAATTATGCAGGGCTGCAGAGAAATCTTATAAGCAAATATTTGAGTGTATTAATAGATTTAGATTTTATCAGAAGAGAAATCCCTATAACTTCCCGCAAAAGCAAAAAAGGCATATATCTTTTAAAAGATAATATGTTTAATTTTTATTTTAGATTTATATACAAAAATTATAATCTAATAGAACTGAATAATACTGAAATGTTAATAAATATAATAAAAGAGGACATGAATAATTATATAGGACACACATTTGAATATATATCAATACAGTTCCTTCTTGAGCTCAATAAAAAAAATTCCACTTTCGACGAAATAGGAAAATGGTGGTATAAGGAAAATGAAATAGACATCGTAACTCTTGGAAACAAAAATAATGAAATAACATTTTATGAATGTAAATGGAAAGTATTGGATGAACACGATGTAAATAGCATTATAAAGGAATTGAAGGAAAAGACAAAAAATTTTAAATGGCATGAAAATAGAATAGAAAAATACGGAATAATTGCCAAAAAGATAAAAAATAAAGCGAAATTAAATGGCAATTATACACTATTAGACCTGGATGACTTTGAAAAGAGTATATGAGAAAACGAGAGTACCCGCATCACTAAAGCTATATGGCTTGGCAGGGGGAATAGAATATCTTCAGGCGGAGTTGAATTCAGCTCTATGGAGATTCAATAATTAATTTTTGAAATTGAAACCGCCTTTGAAAGCGTGGATATGAGATCACAGTATAGAAAAACACCAAATTCACATAAACATTTTAGCAATAAATAATTTTATATAAGTTATTTCGATGAGGATTTAAGGATATTTATGATTAGTGTTGCAGATGCTATATTGGCTTTGGCAGCTTCAATTGCTATTGCCGGTGGGTTAATAGGAACTGGAATGGCGCAGCAGGGCATTGGAGCCGCCGGAATGGGTATAATTGCTGAAAAACCCGAAAAATTTGGTCAGGTATTGTTCTTCTTCGTTATACCGGAAACGCTATGGATTATAGGTTTTGTTCTGGGTATTATATTACTGCTACATGTAATATGAAAAAGATTTTTTATGTCACTTGAAAATATATTAAATGAAATTGATAATACGACACAATCAGAGCTCAAGGCTATCAGGGATGAGTATTCAGCCAAAATGCAGGCTGTGGCAAAATCATGTAATGATAAGATAGCCAGAATCAGGAGTGATTATGCTGTAAAATCAGCCAATGATATTAAAAATATAATTAGGCAGTATGAGGATAATATCAGGTTGCAGTCAAAAAAGATTCTTGATGAAAAAAAGAAAGAAATATTGAATAATTCAATGCAAAAATTAAGGTCTTACGTTGTGTCTCTTAATAAATCCTCCAATTATCCAGAACTTCTGAAAGTTATGGTTGAAGAAGCAAAAAAGGAACTAGGTAAGAATTTCACGGTATATTGTAGTGAAACAGACCAGGAAAAACTTCAAGGTTTCAAATTTCCAGGCACAATTAATTTTGTCCCAGATAAATCAATAAAATCTGGAATTATTGCAATTGGTGCTGATGGAAAGAAGGAAATAGATATGCGACTGACCAGCATTTTCGATGCAATATCATACGATGTGGAAACATATCTATATGAAAATATCAAATAATGGTGATCCATATTAACACAACATATTCAGGAAGTTATGGAAGATTGAAAATACATTTTAATGACTATCTTAGTGATAGCTTTGTAAAATCACTTCTTGAACTGGATATTAAGGATATTAGATTAAAATTATATGAAACATCATACCGAGATGACATAGACAAATCTGCAGCAATAGGTACCAATGATACGGACATTCTTATGGTAGCTATTAACAGGCATGTGATAAACAACGCCAAAATAGCTTTGTTTGCAATACCCCCACAGATGAAATCATTTATGAAAACCTACGTATCAAAATGGGATATAGAGAGTATAAAGGCTATTATCACCTCCAAGGTTATACATCATGATATAAAATATACAGACAGTTTCATACTAAGTTTCAGGGATATTCCAATGGGGATATTTGCCGGAAATCTAAAAAGAGATGATTTCAGGGTAATAATGGAAAAAAATGATGTGGATTCCATTGTCAACTACCTTCTCAATTATGGTTTTAACTATCTCTTGAAGGATCTTGAGGAATACAAGAAAACAGGAGATACATCATCCCTCCTTTCGGCTATGGATTATCGTTATTATAATGATCTGATTAGCCATGCATTATTTTATAATGGGGATGAAGGGCAGATTATTAAATATGTAAAAACTGTTGTTGATTTAAAGAATATATTGACACTGGCAAAAGCACTGGAACTTAATGTCCCATTCGATAAAATAGAAAACAGCATTATAGGCAATGGCAATTTTTCCATCTCTGCACTGGCCGATATTTTCAGGTCGGGGAATGTCCTGGATTTGCTTTCAGTTTTTAAGCACTTCAATATTGACGAAGCCCTTGATTATTATAAGGAGAATAAAAATTTGAGTATGTTTGAAGTAAGCATGAGAAAAGCACTGTTCCAGGAATACGTACCGGTAATGCTCAGAAACACCGCCTCACTGTACATATTTGCATATGTTCTGTATGCTGAAAGAGAACGTGACAATCTGAGGGCAATAATAATAGGCAAGTCATATAAGCTTGATAATAATATAATAGAGAGGATGCTGATATAAATGTATGATCTTTGCTTAATCGGGGAAAGGGAACTGGTAGCAGGCTTCAAACTTGTGGGGATTAATGACACATTTATCGCTAGTCCTGAAAATGGCACATCTCTTCTAAAGCAGCTGTTCAATTCAAAGAAATATAATGTGATTATGGTCTCACAATCCTTTGAAAAGTATCTCAACAGTGATGAGATAAATCTATACAGAGGATCCATGGATCCGCTTGTAATATTTATTCCGTTGCCGGGAATAAAAGAGGAAGAATCGGTATATGATCTGGCAAAAAAAATTTTGGGTATTGATATTGGTGATTAAATGAAAGATAAAGGAACGATATACAGCATATCAGGACCGGTAGTGATCGCAACAGACCTTGATGGAAAAATGTTCGATGTAGTACGTGTTGGCAATATGGGTCTTGTAGGGGAAGTTATAAAAATAGTAGGCAATAAATTTACGATTCAGGTATATGAAGACACAAGTGGACTTAAACCTGGAGAACCGGTACGCTCAACCGGAAAACCCCTATCTGTAGAACTTGGGCCAGGACTTCTAAAATCCATATATGATGGAATTCAGAGGCCTCTTGACATAATCCAGTCTGAAACCGGAGATTTTATAGTCAGGGGAGCAACTGCACCCTCACTGGATGAAGAGAAAGAATGGAATTTCACACCCATATTAAAGGACGGAGATGAGGTGGAGCAGGGATACATTCTGGGAACTGTTCAGGAGACAGATATCATTGTACATAAGATAATGGTTCCATACGGTGTAAATGGTATAATAAAAAACATAAAATCTGGAAAATTTAGAGTGTCTGATACAGTATGTACCATAGATTCCGGGAATGTAAAACATGAAATTAAATTGAAACAAATATGGCCAGTCAGGCAGGCAAGAAAGGTTTTCCTTAAATTTGCTCCAGAAATACCACTTATTACAGGGCAGAGGGTAATAGACTCTCTTTTCCCTGTAGCCAAGGGTGGGACAGTGGCAGTACCAGGTCCATTTGGGTCTGGTAAATGCGTTGCCGGAGATACACCATTGCTTTTGGCAGATAGTAGCATAAAGACAATTGAAGAGGTTTATAAAGAGGCAGAATCTGAGGGTGAAATAGAATATCATGATGAAAATGAGACCCTTATAAAACTCAAATCCCCGTTGAAAATATACTCATTTTATGATGGAAAGGTTTCTGAAAGTAAATCTGATTATATATATAAGGGGAAAAGTGATTCTTTATTAAAAATAAAAACAAGGACTGGTAAACAGGTTAAGGTAACCCCGATTCATAAATTATTTAGGCTTGATGCGGAAGGAAATATAGTGGAAACAGAGGCAGAATATTTAAAAGCTGGAGATTACATAGTTTCAATAAGAAAATTCGAAGCGGAGGAAGAATATAAACACATAGATGCTTACTCTTTATTTGGTGATGCCCGTGCGACCAGCAATGAAATTAAAAATAAGCTTAAAGAGGTAACAAAAGAAAATAGAAAGCTTCTAAAAAATATAATTAATGAAAGAATTTTAGATCAAATTACCAGAAATGAATATAATCCAGCGCCGAAATTGAACTGGATAAAAACTATATACGACGAACTTAACTTACAGCGCCCCGAAATTAAATGCTTAAGGGGAGATAGAAATGGTAATATTGTAACAGTACCAGATTATGTTTCTGAAGATTTATCTGAATTACTTGGATTTTATGTTGCAGAGGGTTATATAAGAGGCAAAAGTACATTTGTAATTACAGATTCGGACGAGAAGATAATTGGAAGAGTTAAATATTTGCTGAAAAAAGTTTTTAACTTGAATGGAAAAATAGAAATACAGAAAAACAAAACAAACAATTTGATAGTGAACAGTATTATATTATCTGAATTTATAAGAAAATTAATACCCGGAAAATTGGCTTCCCATAAGGACATACCACAAATAATAATGAAATCAAAGGATAAGGTTATATGGGCGTTCTTAAAAGGATATTACCTTGGTGATGGCAGTTATTATAACGGGAATATAGAACTCTCCACTGCAAGTAAAAAACTGTCAATATCATTATCGTATCTGTTAACAAGATTAGGCATATTACACACTATTAAAAATGATAAAAGCCTGAATAAAAATTACAGGTACAGAACCTTTATAAGAGGTTTAAATGAGCTTAAAAAATTCTATTTAAATATAGCTCCGGGTAATGAAAATTTCCAAAAAATAGACAATATTAAAAAATATACAGATTCTAAAAATAGTACATACACAGCCATTGATCTGGTTCCATTAGGCGCACAAAAGATAGATGATTTGTACAGAACACACCCCAGTTATAATAAATTAAAATCAAACGAGGTGGAAATAACCAATTACACCGGTCAAAATGAGATAATGAGTGTCTCTTCATTTAATAAATTTGCCAGAACAATTCTTCTAAACAATAAGGAAGAAGAGGATAACCAAGATATTAATACATTAAGCCATCTTTCAGAATATCTGGACTTTATATACTTTGATAGGATTGATTCAATAGAATATATGCCAGGCCCATTTGATGTTTATGATGTAACCACTCCAGATTTTGGGAGTAATTTTGTGGGAGGGGAAGGAGCTATACTATTGCATAACACCGTAATACAGCATCAATTATCCAAATGGTCCGATGCGGACATAACAGTTTATGTTGGCTGTGGGGAAAGAGGCAATGAAATGACTGAAATACTTTCCACATTTCCAGAATTACAGGATCCTAAAAGTGGAAAACCATTGATGGAAAAAACAATATTAATTGCAAACACCTCAAACATGCCTGTGGCTGCCAGGGAAGCCAGTATTTATACCGGTGTTACAATAGCCGAATATTACCGTGATATGGGATATGACGTTGCCCTTATGGCAGATTCAACCAGCAGATGGGCAGAGGCACTGAGGGAAATATCAGGAAGGCTGGAAGAAATGCCAGGAGAGGAAGGATATCCTGCCTATCTTGGGAGAAGAATATCTGAATTTTATGAGAGATCGGGAAATGCACAGATAATACCGCAGGATGAAAGAACAGGATCTATAACACTAATAGGTGCTGTATCTCCTCCAGGCGGGGATCTTTCAGACCCCGTAGTCCAGAATACACTGAGGGTTACAAGGGTATTCTGGGCACTTGATGCATCACTTGCATCCAGAAGGCATTTTCCCTCAATTAACTGGCTTAATAGTTATTCTCTTTATCTTGATTCTCTCTCAGGGTGGTTCAAATCAAATGTAAATACGGAATGGCTGCAGGCACATTCACTGATTATGGGCATACTGCAAAAGGAGGCTGAATTACAGGAAATTGTGCAACTTGTGGGATACGATTCACTGCCGGAAAAACAGAAAAATATTCTTGATATTGCAAAAATTATAAGGGAAGATTTTCTGCAGCAGAATGCATTTGATGATACTGATACTTATTGTTCAATAAAAAAACAGTATGAAATGCTCATGATTATTAAAACACTTAATGAAATGCAGGAAAAAGCCATTGATGCAGGATTGAAAGTAATACAGACTGCCACACTTCCTGTGAGAATGAAGATATCAAGGATGAAAGAAATTACCGAAAATGACTTTGAAAGATTCTACAATGAGGTTATAAAGGAAATAAATAACGAGTATGATAATATAATGGAAGGTGTTGAAAATGTCTGATATAATTTATAAATCAATTTCACAAATAAACGGTCCACTTCTTTTTGTGGATAACGTAAAAAATGCATCCTATAATGAAATAGTCAATGTTATACTGGATAACGGAGAGCGGGTAAAGGGCCAGGTTCTTGAAACCAGAAACGGTGTGGCAGTTGTTCAGGTTTATGGTTCCACTACCGGTATGAGCCCGACCAGTACAGGTGTGTCGTTTACTGGAAACACATTCAAACTTCCAGTGTCGGACGATATGCTTGGTAGGATATTCAACGGATTCGGGGAACCCATAGATGACGGGCCAAGGATTTATTCAAAGGAAAAGGTGGATATAACTGGGGCTGCCATTAATCCCTATTCAAGGGAGGAACCTAGCGAGTTCATAGAAACGGGTATATCAACAATAGATGGTATGAATACCCTGGTTATGGGGCAGAAACTTCCCATATTTTCCGGAGCAGGATTATCACATAACAGGCTGGCAACACAGATATCGAGGCAGGCAAAAACATTGAAGGGAGAGGAGAAGTTCGGTGTGGTTTTCGGCGCTATAGGAATAACCAGCGAGGAGGCAAATTATTTTATGAAGCAATTTCAGTCATCGGGGGCCTTATCAGAATCCGTAATATTCCTTAACCTTGCATCTGACCCATCCATGGACAGGATAATACTGCCCCGTGTCGCTTTAACCACTGCAGAATACATGGCATATGAAAAGGATATGAATATGCTGGTAATTCTTACGGACATGACAAATTACTGTGAGGCTCTCCGTGAAATATCATCATCCAGGGAGGAGATCCCCGGCAGGCGTGGATATCCTGGATACATGTATACTGATTTAAGCACAATATATGAAAGGGCAGGAAAGATTAAAGGCAGGAAAGGATCAATTACACAGATACCGATTCTTACAATGCCCGGAGACGATATAACGAATCCAGTGCCTGATCTTACAGGATATATAACTGAGGGGCAGATAACACTTTCAAGGGACCTCAATAGAAAGGATATATATCCTGAAGTAGACGTTCTTCTGTCTCTTTCCCGTCTCATGAATCAGGGAATAGGTGCAGATCATACGAGGGAGGATCACAGAGGCCTTGCGGATCAGTTATACTCATCATATGCAAAGGGCAAGGATGCAAGATCATTGAGTGAGATAGTCGGAGAGGAAGCTTTAAGTGATTCTGATAAAAAATACCTTCAATTCGCTGAAGATTTTGAAAACAAATACGTTAACCAGGGAAACACAGACCGTTCCATTGAAGAAACCCTTAATCTTGGATGGGACTTGCTTTCTATTCTACCAAAGGAAGAAATGAAAAAGGTGAAATCAGCACACATACCTAAATATGGAAAATGGGAGTAATAATGGCAAATACGGCAAGGCTGACAAGGATTGAACTGATAACCACCAAAAAGAGGATAAAGGTAGCTTCCAGGGGACTTGAGCTCCTTAAAATGAAACGGCAATCACTGGTGATGGAATTCTTCAAGCTAAGCAATGAGGTAAAGGGCCTCAGGGAAAATATTAGGAATGACATAGAAAAGGGTCTTAATGCAATAAAAGTTGCAGAGGTAATAGATGGAACTCTTGAAATCGAAAGAATTTCATACATGTTTTCTTCACCAGAAATAAAAATAGGCGGAAAAAATATAATGGGAGTCAAGATTCCGGAAATGACCACTAAGGCAGGCAAAAAAATAATAGACGATTCCTATCTTGCAAATTCCGTTCCAGTATCCATATATGATGCAATAATGCTTTTCAATAAAATATTCATGGAACTTCTGGCGGTATCCCAGAAAGAATCATCAATGCGTAAATTGCTAAAGGAAATAGACAAGACAAACAGGAGGTCCAATGCAATAGAAAATATAATGATTCCCAGATTTAAAAGCAATTTAAAAATTATAAGGGAGCATCTGGACGAAACAGAAAGAGATTCATTTGCAACCCTGAAATTTGTGAAAAGCCATGTAGTTTCTAACGGGGGAAATAATAAATAGGCTTTATTATATCTACAGGTAAAGTGATGTATGGACAATACCGAAAAATTCAGAAAAGTAAGAAAAATAATGCGGATAATAAATATCCTGCTGGCAATAGCATTTATTGCAATACTCATAATGGTGATGATTAAATGACCGAAATAGATGAATTAAAGGTAATCAAAAGCAAGGAAGAAGCGAAAAAACAGTCTGTGGTGAATTTAAAAACAGAAATGGAAAAACAGTTAAATAAGAAAATAACTGAATGCAATGAAAAGGTCAAAAATATAGAAAATCAAATTATAAACGATTACAATAAAGGAATAGAAGAAATAAAGGAATCAGAAAGCAAAAAAATGACAGATGCCCTGGATACCCAGAGGGCAAGGTCTCAGGTAATGAAAGTGGATGTTAAGAACAGAGAACTGGAAGAAAAGGTCTATAAAATGATTATAGATTATATTAAAAAAAAGTGATCTAATGCTAAAGCCCGTAAAAATGGTCAAAATCAGGATTATCGGCCTGAATTCGTACAAAAACAGAATAATAGATGATATGCACGATTTAAACGTTATCCAGATTGAGAATGCCGGGCAGGATATTACTAAATTATTCAACATCCCTAATTCAAATGCAAATTATAAAATATTATCTGAAAATCTCTCAAGATTCAAGGGTTTTATTTCAATTCTCCCTCCAAAGGAAGTAAAACACAAAAGATATTTTAGTTCACCACAGGAAGTCCTTGAGGAAATATCAAAAATATCCATAGCTGATGAACTGAATAAACTCAGGGACGATGAGGAAAAATTCAGCTCAATAATCCGTGAGAACAATGTCCTATTAAAGCCACTGCAGATATTATCTAGCTTCAAGGAGGACTTGTCAATATTAAACAATGACTATGTTGAAAGTTTCATAATAGAAAGAACGGATGAAGCCCACAATCTAAAAACCGATTATGCGACTTATATTAATTTAAACAATGGATATTCTATTGTAATCATAAATAAAAGAAATGAACCGGAATTCCTTTCATTGCTTTCATCCAAAACCTATAACATGATGAAAGTTCCAGAACTCAAGGGAACTGTGGCAGAAAACATAAAATCTATTAATAAAACAATTTCCAATGCTTCTAAAGCCATAGAAGGAATTAAATCCTCGTTGAAGGCGCTTTCGAATAAATATTATGAACCCATTGCCCAGATAACAGAGCAACTTGAAATATATGTAAAGGAGGAGGAAATATTGAGTAATATCGCATCCTCAGAAAACGCTTTTGCGGTTGAGGGATGGATTCCAGAGTCCGAATATGAAAAAGTTTGTTCAATATTAAATGAGGATTCCAACAATACAATGCTGATACAGAAGATAGAAACAAAGGAGGACCCTCCAACAAAACTATCAAACCCAAAGCATTTCAAGATATTTGAATTTTTTATCAAATTCTATTCCCTTCCTGAGGAGTATGAATTTGATCCAACATTGATTTTCGCCCTTGTGTTCCCGGTATTTTTTGGTTTAATGGTTGGTGATGCCGGATATGGATTGGTAATCCTTCTGGTGTCCCTTTTCATAATACACAGAGTTGATCATCCTCCGGCAAAAAGCCATATACCAAAAAAAATTTCGGGATTTATATTAATGATAATGGGCAAAAATTCTTTGAAAACTCTTGCCAAAGCATTGATACCGTCTTCCAT
>NZ_KI542724.1:13748-31283 GCF_000496155.1 Ferroplasma sp. Type II | reverse complement strand
TATAGATACCTGTTCCTCCCCTGGCTTATCTCCTGTATCTCCCTTAAATCGATCTTTAGAAAGGGAATGTATGAAAGTACATATGGGTGAGAATACTGGTAAAATTCTATATAATTCCCAACAAATACAGCCTTTGCATCTATATATTTCTCATGTATCAAACCCGAAATAACATCAAACTTCTGATCTTTTACAGAAACATTGAACCTCGCTGTTGCATCACTGATATTAACAATCTGGTCAGGGAGATATTTAGGAATTTTGCTTAGAATTCTCAGTTCTGAAAAGTGATTATAATACACAAAGGGAAACACTGTGATTGAAACTCCCACTATAAAGAATAGTGCAGTGTAGGTCAGGAATATAAGAAAAAACTCCTTTGTGTGCAAGGAAACAAGGAGGGCAAGCACTGCCGATGCTATAAACACTGATAAAAAATAGTACATCTTCCTGATCATATATTTATAATAGGTAAAAATAGATAACAGTTTTGGTATCGAAAAAGACATAGAATGGCAAAATATTTTTATATACAAGTTTCTGATGCGTCACACATGGGAATTTCCGGCAATGGTCAAAAATACAGGAAGGACTATTTAATTTTCATTGCCGCTGTTATACTTATCCTGGTTGGCATAACTATTTATTCAGGTATTTTTCCCCCGGCATCAGTAGTGGAATCATATAGCATGGAACATTCTGACAACTGGCAGTATGGAATTATAGATGAGGGTACCATAGTAATGGTAAAAAAGGTCAACAATATTGATAATGTTATAACCTATGTCCAGGGAAGGAGTGATAATTCTTCATCCTACGGAGAGTACGGAAATGTAATACTCTACCATAATAGTGCCCTTGGTGTCATAACAATACACAGAGCTATGTTTTATTTAAGCTGGAATGGGTCTAATCCAGAAATAGAGGGATATCATAATCAATCGTATATCCACATTTATAATGACAATATAATCATGGAGGGAATAGGATATGCACATAGAAACCTGATAGTCAATGTCTCAGGTTACAAAGGTGATTCAGGGTTTATAACAGTAGGTGACCATAACCTTGCCACATTGTCAAAGGATTCTCCATACTATAACAGGACATACAACGCATATTACGCATCAGACCAGAGTATCTGGGGGATCAAACCCGTTTCCATAAATGAAATAGTTGGAAAAGCATATGGATATATTCCATGGTTCGGGCTTATAAAGCTAAATATCCTGAGATTGGAAGGGAAATGGCCAAGGCAGGATTATACAAATGTCCCAAAATATTCCTATCTGGATCTGTCCCTTTCAATAATAGCAATAATTGGTTTAATTCTATTTCCCTACAAAAAGACATATAATAAATTGAAAGGAACTCTCAGAAATTCTTAGAGATAACATCGGGCTTTCCGGCAACCTTGAGGTATACAGGCTCGCATTTGAATTCCATTGCGGCATTTTTTACCTTTTCTTTATCTTCTTTTTTAACGGTGACGAAGACATTTGTCCCACCGGTCACTATGTAGGCATTCCAGAATACTTTCTTCAATTCATCAATCTTTTCAATGAATCTCTGCATTTCATCTGTAATTATATTTACGCCCACTTCCCGTAACATTGTATGGTACTCATTAGTATCTTTTTCCCCTGCCTCGAATATGCCCTTTACGTCACCACTGGCCGCCATCTTTTCAAGTTCTTTCGACCTCAACTCGGAATCTTTCACACGATCTGCGTATTTTTCATGATTAATTATATTCTGATGTATAATATCCGACGGTTTTCTTTGCTCCGAAAATTTGCACCCCACAATTACAAAATCCTGAAATTCATCAGGCCCCAGTATTTCATCCGTCAATGATTCCTTTCCATTTGCGTGGTTAATTGTAAAACCGCCAAATAGGCTCCTTCCGGCACTTTCTGATATTTTCTGAAGGTCATTTTCAAAATTAAATATATTTATGTTGTATTCAAATATGGATTCTATGCACTCGCCTATTGCCGCAGCTCCTGCATCTGAACTTCCACTGATTACGTTTTTATTTTCTGATATAAAAGAAACCTCAGAATATTCAGGATGACGCTTAAGAATATCGTGTTTGTACTTATCTATTACAACAAATGGAGACCTTGGTGAATCAGGTGAAATTTCCTTGCCGTTAATAATACCTGATTTGGTATTTGACAGGTATAGATCAGTTTTAACATAAATTTCATCATCAAGCCCGGTATACGCTATTCCTGCGGTTGTATGCCTGGGAATTCTTTTTACATCGTCCGAAACCCCGCCTAAAAGCAATATTCCAATAGTGGGATAGGCTTTGACCTCAACATAATATTTTTCCATATTCTGAAATTGAGTATAACATAAAATCATTTTGTTTGGCTGGAGTTTAAAAATGATTGTAAACAGTGCTGGATAGTAACCTGTTCCACTTTTAAGAAAAAAACATACCTAAACAATTATTTACAAGAAATACATTAACCTGCATGGATTATAAAGTTGCAGACATAATGACAAGAGACCCTCTTTGCTATACAGTTCCCAGTTCAATTTCCGAGATAATAAAGATACTTATAAAGAATAATATAACTGGTATACCCATAAAAGATAACCAGAACAGATACCAGGGGATAATAACCAGGAGGGATATATTCTACAATCCTGACGAGACGCAGACTGCACTGGTGATGAGAAAAGCCCCAACTGTGAATGAAAATGATCCTATAAATGTGGCAGCTGGGCAGCTTTATGAACAGAAAAAACGTCATATTGCGGTTGTAAACGACAATAATGAGCTAACTGGCATACTCACACCACAGAATTTTTTGAACATAATAAGGGAAAAATACGCTAAAGTCAAGGTAAAGGAAGTAATGGAATACATTTCTGTGCCGTGCTGGGAAGATACTCCACTGTCTGTTGTTCTGTTAATGATGAACCTTTCTCAGATATATTCTTTTCCGGTTGTTAACAGAGCAGGAAAATTTACCGGTCTCGTAACCGATAGAGATATATTCGACAAGGTAAAAATGTATCAGACTCTTGAATCCACAGAATCTGGAATAGCAGATGACGAAGATCCATGGTCCTGGGACGGAATAAAGAATGTGTTCACATATTTCATTGCAAAATCAAATATTACTGTACCGGATATCCCTGTAAAAAAGCTCAAGGTAGGCAATCCACAGGTTATTTATATGGAATCTGATTTAGAGGATGCAGTGAAGCTAATGGCACAGAAAAATTACAACCAGCTCCCTGTACTTACTGGCCATGGGGATATATACGGCATGCTATATGATATCGAAATAATGAAAATCCTCAAGGATTAAAATGTACGAAGACATAGTTGAACTGGCAAAACGAAGAGGTTTTTTCTGGCCATCATTTTCAATTTATGGTGGATTTGCCGGCTTCTATGATTATGGGCCACTGGGGGTACTTCTAAAGGACAATATAGTTAAAATATGGAAGGAATCCTATCTTGAGGATGGAGCAATATTGATAGATACACCTAATGTCACACCTGAACCGGTTTTCAGGGCATCTGGTCATATTGCCAGATTTTCTGATCTTGCAGCCGAATGCGATAAATGCAAGACCAAATTCAAGCTTGAAACACTATTGTCCTTTAATCATGTAAGTACCATTCCATCCAATTTGGAGGAAGCCCGAGAAGTTGCCTCAATAACTCTATTGAAATGTCCCATATGTGGTAATATTGTTGATAATATATACGATTTCAACCTTATGTACAGAGTATCAGGTGATTATTACCTACGGCCCGAAACTGCGCAGGGTATCTTTGTGAATTTCAAGCTCCTTTACAATTACAACAGGGGAAAGCTTCCCATGATTGTTGGGCAGCAGGGAAAAGGCTTCCGGAATGAAATATCCCCCAGGCAGAGCCTTATTAGGCTGAGAGAATTCAACCAGTGCGAGATAGAGGTTTTTCTTGACCCGGGAAATATGGAATTTAAAAGTCTTTATGATTACAAAAAAATCAGGATCAAACCAAATACAGGGGAAGAATTATATATTACAGTAAATGAAGCTTTCCAGGATGGACTGATCAGCAGCCAAGCTTTTGCATATTTCGTGCTAAAGACACAGGTTATACTGGAAAGCATAGGAATTGACAGCAGCAAACTGAGATTCAGGCAGCATGATCCTGATGAGCGGGCACATTATGCTGCTGATTCGTGGGATGCTGAGGGCTTAATAGACGATGAATGGTTCGAAATCGTGGGAATTGCTAACAGAACAAATTTTGACCTTAACAACCATCAGTCCAGTTCTGGAGAAACAATGAAAGTGAAAATAGATTCCAGAGAAGAAATTCCATACGTGATAGAGCCTTCATATGGAATAGACAGAATATTATTGACCTTACTGT
This sequence comes from Ferroplasma sp. Type II, assembly GCF_000496155.1. NCBI lineage: Archaea > Methanobacteriati > Thermoplasmatota > Thermoplasmata > Thermoplasmatales > Ferroplasmaceae > Ferroplasma > Ferroplasma sp. Type II. The sequence continues at coordinate 26,887 of NZ_KI542724.1, read as the reverse complement.
CACAGTCTCTTGTGAAACGGGATGGAAAGAATGTTCTCAAAATTCCCTATGAAATTGCGCCTTACCATATTGCAGTGTTCCCACTGATGAAAAAGGAGAATCTTAAGGCCAGGGCAGAATATATCTATACTGAATTGAAGAAATTTGATAAGTACATAGTGTATGATGAGGCTGGAACAATAGGAAAACGGTATGCAAGACACGATGAGATCGGGACTCCGTATTGCATAACTGTGGATTATCAAACACTTGAAGATGATACAGTAACTGTTAGATCAAGGGATACCACAGAACAGAAAAGACTGGAAATAAAAGAAATTCTGGACAGTAAATTCATAAAATCATATATTTATAAAAATTAAGGTGTTATTTGTCCAGTATTGTTATGCGTTTTTCTCTTTTATTCTTATATTCTATGGTAGTTCTGTATTTTGATCCGCCCCTTTTGAATAGGACATCTGTGTTTCCCTTCATTTCTGAAACTGCCCTGATAAGATCCCTCATAGACCTTATGTTTTTTCCACCGAATGCAGTTATTACATCCCCGGGCCTTATTCCAGCTTCGTAGGCAGGAGAATAGGGATCTATCCTGGCTACCATCACACCATTTTCAGAGATAAGTCCATACCTCTCAGATACTGATTCATTTATTTCTATTCCTGAAATTCCTATATAGTTTCTGTTGACTTTGCCGGTCCTGATCATATCATCAAGTTCTTTTTTCACCGTGCTTATGGGTATAGAAAAACCAATTCCGTTTGCCTGCGCTATTATTGCAGTGTTTATTCCAATAACCTTTCCAGTCATATCAACAAGAGGTCCACCACTGTTTCCAGGGTTTATTGCCGCATCTGTCTGCAAAAGCCCCTCAAAAATAAAATCTGCCCAGGGCATAGGCCTGTTTTTTGCGCTTATGACACCCATAGACACTGTGTGCCCTCCCGGAAGGCCGAGGGCATTGCCTATAGCCAGGACTATTGATCCAATCCTTATGTTGTCGGAATCACCCAGTTCCATTACAGGAAAGTCATTACCATGTATTTTTACAAGTGCGACATCGGTTTGTGGATCAGTACCCGCAATTTGCCCCTGATATTTCCTTCCATCGTTGAGAAGTACATCTACGGTTTCAGATCCCTCTATAACATGGTTGTTGGTAAGAATGTAACCATCCTGGCTTATAAGGAAACCTGAACCGGATCCTTTTACTGGGGTCATGCCATATCCAAAATTCCCACTGTATATGGTACTATTTATGCTTACAACAGCCCTGCTCGCATTCTCCGCTATTTCAACCATATTGTTGTTCAATTCTTCTATCTGGTTCATGATAAGAGAATATAATGCATGTTTAAATATTAGAAAGTATTATAAAATCAATTAGGTGAGTTTGAATTGACCTACTTAGAATTAAAGGAGATAGGTTCAGGAAAGGACTTTCTCAGTAAATATTCAGATATTATGCGTCTCTGGGCTGTACCAGTTATTCTATCCATCGGTAGAAATGGAGAGGCAGGATTTAACCAGATTAAAAGGGAGGTGAAGGGAATTAATTCCACAACACTTTCGTCGACACTGGGAATGTTTGAGAAATATGGGTTTCTGGCCAGGGTAATAATACCTTCAAAACCGGTACGGGTTAAATATTCCCTGACAGAGAAGGGAAGAAAATTCTATGGAATTTCACTGGATCTCGCTTCAATGATTGAAGATCTATAAATGGCAATATAATATTTAACGAAATATTTTGCCTATCTTTGCCCCACCTTAACACTACAGTTCAATTGAAAATTTTACCAACGAAGTTTATCTCCCTGTTTTTCTCCATTGCTTTGATAGTAATGCCCGAATCTGGCAAGATCGTTATCCTTTCTATAGTACCTTATGGCGCTGAGATCATAGACAATACCTGAGGAACCGAATTCCTTCACAATACATTTTGATATGGGTCTCTGCAGTACCGAGGCAATATGTGGACTTTCGGAACCGATGAAATTTACCAGATCACGGTTCTCCTTCAAAGATACCATCTCTCATACCAGTATGCAGTTCTATGGACCCTGTTGAACCGAACATGTCCATTGCGGAGAGTTCAACTATCCTTCTTGCCACTTCCATCATGTCTGGAGTCCCTTAATAACAGGTATGAAATCGTCAATTATTCCAAAATTCTCTGCATAACGGTACATTATGTATGGTGCAGATTCTACGATCCTCCCTACCTTCATTCTCTTCTTAGATTCTTGGATCACCGTCTTTCCGTCAACCATGATCTACTTCCCAAGATACACAGGATCCAGTTTCACATTTTTAGTTCCCTTTACTCTGTGGTTTGTCACACGGTAATCATAGATACTTTTTCCTTTTGGAAATCTTCGAATGAATGCCATGTAGTGTTAATTAGGGGAAAAGATAGGCTGTATACGGTGTTGCACCTGTCCTGCTGAAGAACGTTGGAAGGATAGAGGGTTTTCTGTTTGTGTACTTCCTTGCCCTAATGATGGAGAGCCTCATAGAGTGTGTGGTCAGGAATAACATGATGAAAGAGAACAGGAAATCCATACAGATATACCCGGAATTCAAGTCATGTAAATCACCGACAACGGACAGGGTACTGGCAGACTTCTCCCTGGTGCGGTTGAACTGGATCGAGGCAGGAGGAAAGATCGTGAAGAAATTCCTGCCGGAACTGATACAGAGGCAGAAAGATCTACTGAGTCTGGCTGGTGTTCCAGTGGACTCATATCAGCATGGCTGGAATGCCATTCCAGGCAGTTGCGAAATTCGAGGGTAAGGATCTAAATTCATGCGGAAAGTAAGATTTATATACAATATATTATTACTATTATGGATTCAAATATTTTAAATCCTACATATAAGGAGTTGATTGCCATGGAGAAGTACCGTAACAATAGTACGGGAATAAATTACAGCGATAAACACAGAAATAACTGGCTTAAGGCAATAATATCAATATTTGCAATAGCAATGTTGCTTGGTATGATGGGAGTACCAATATATAATGGAGTATTAGCTTTGGAGGAAAATGCAATGCCGTACCAATTTGGAAATAGCCTAGAGGCAACAACTGCAACAAGTGGGCATATGGGAGATATAGTATGGTATGAAATGACACACTCTGGTGCAAAACCTTCCGTTGCTGCATTGACATCAGATATAGATGGTGCATTGGCAGCGTTTGATCTATCTGTGTTGGCCGTTGTTGTCCCTCTAATTGCAGATGCCATAGCGGCCTCAGGAGCGATAACCATAGGTTCAATATCTGATATAATACTGACAACCATTGCTGGCATCTCACTAGGACCAATTTCATTGGCAGCTATAGGTGCATTAGCTGGTGCAATTGTAGGTTATTAATTTTATTTTTTTATGTGATTCTATGAAATCTAAAATTGCAACAATAATTTACTACCTATTACCATTAATCATTGTCGACGTGTCGTTATATTTTATTTCAGGAAGTATAATACCCCAAAGGTTCACACAGGTATTTGGTTTAATTTCCATAGCAATATCATCTATCTTTATCGGAATTTTCCTGTATGGTTTTACGAAAACTTTTGGTACACCAAGCGACAAAACATATGGCGCCAATAATAAAAACCTGTATAGTAAAATTTTTCCAGAAATTAACTTTGAATTATGCCAAAAATATTCGAATAAATATAAATCTCTAATTGGTAAAGATATAAGTATATACACATTCAAACACACAGATGATATGCCTTTTGCCTTTCTTATAGAAAATAATGATAAACCAGATATTTACATAGAAGAGGATTTTATAGATAAATTATCCAGTAATGAAATGGATATACTTTTACTTCATGAACTTGGCCACTATAAAGCCCACCATGAAAGAAAAAAAAATACAAGCGTCAAAATTTTTATTTTTTCCTTGCTGTTACTCATACTTTCATATACACTTTATCTCAACACAAACTCAATTATTTTCTTCTATGCTTTTGCATTATTCTTCCCTGGTTTAGCAATTGCAATAATTGTATATTTAGTGATATTGATCTCAATGGAGCAGATATCTGCCGATAGATTTGCACTTGGATATATGAAAGACAGTGAAAACTACTTAAAGTTCCTAGAGAAGCTTAAATTATATACAAACTCCGCCTATTATACTGAGAAGCAAAAGAAATATGCAATGAAAGATCTAGATAGGCGTATTAAAAAAATCAAAGGTGTTAAATGAAGCTAATGGATATAAGTGAAAGGTTTATAATTTACCTTACGGAACAGTCATTCCTGATATCATTAACATCATTGATAGCCATGACATTAAATCTCAAGGCTGTTTTTCTGGGATTCTTCATTGCCTATAAAATAGATTTTATTATGGGATTTTCCCATATTTTTGATACTTATTCAGGTATATATAATCTGATTATCCTTTTTGTTCTTTCTTTTGTGTATTATTCTACATAATGAATGGGACAATGATACTATTCCAGTTTACAGAGAGAACTGATCATAACACCGTGAACAAGTTCATGCAGAAGTTCTATGGACAGGATTCAACCTCATGGAATGGTAAATATAAGTACCACGGGCATGGTTTCATGGAGAACATACCTCATAGAAAGCTTCTGAGAGGAGTTATGATACTAAGGAACGAAGATGTTGCAAATGTACTCAATTTCCTGGAACAGTATTCCCTGACACTGCACGTCAGGGAGGTGAAACTGACTTCGGTTGATGAAAAAATCCTCAGAGGTACCCACGAATAATATTGTCCCAAAGCTTATGGCAACGAAAGGTATTTATATTGGAAATTCCTAAGTTGCTTTTATATGGTAAAATTCATCAGTAATGCCAGATATATAACAATTCTGATGGCAGTTATGCTATTTACAGGTACCTTTACCTTTTTTGTCATGTCTGTCAGCTTGTTGTACATAAATATCATCGGCATATTTGTCCTACCTCCCTTATTTTCAGGAGTCATGACTGCAATTGTATATAGTATACTGAGGAAGGCAAAAATTAGGGGTAAAAGGGCTGCAAAATATTTAATAATTGTGCTGGCCATGTTCTACATACTATTTGAGTCCTTATTTACTATGATAATTATTCATACAATAGAGATGGTTGTGCTTCTAGTACCATTAGATCTGGTGATACTGTCGCTCCCGATGTATATAAAATTTAACCGGGGGAAGAGCCAGCCTGATGTTGGTGAGTATAGTCCTGATCTGACATCAAGGCTCTCATCCCTTCTCGGCAATGCCTCTCCCGAGGTCTATATCAAAAATGGCCCCTTGTTAAGGATGGGAATTGTCACCGATGGAGATCCGTGGAAAATAATAATTTACAGACACACAGTTGACAGAATCAATGATGAGGAAATGGAGATGGTGCTTCTTGAATTATATTACAGAAAAATGAATAACACCGGGAAAAAATTATTATCTATCTCAACCGGACTTTTCACAGCTCTGGTAGATGGTTTTATCATATCATATATAGTTGCAATGAATGTAAGTGCCAGTTATGCATTTTATGTTATAGGAGCACAGTCTTCCCTGTTTGTTCTTATTCTCCTATTGCCCTATATATTATCCAGAATTATTGCCAACCAGAACAGCAGTATCGACCGCAAAATACTTAAAATAAATGGAAACAGAATGGCACTTATTTCACTCATCCAGAAGGAGAGTAACTATGAACCACCTGGAACAATGACGCAGTTCCAATATAACCGTTTCAAGAAAAGACAGACAAGAAATGCAGAAAGACGGATAAAAAATCTTGACAGTACAGATTAATCAACACTTGCTTTCTCATTGCTGCCAAGCTTCAGAAGTACTTCACGCTCGGTCAGTGTTCCTGTGCATTTCCCTGCTCCATCCAATATGGAAAGTATATTTACATTATTTTCCTTCAGTACCCTAACAGCATCGGTAACATCATCGTTAATGTTTACGCTGACAACCTTTTCAAGGTGCATCTGATTCACCTTGCCCCGCTCTATGGCATCCTTTGGAAGCAATAGTACGTCTATGACATATAATGTCCCTATGGGCTTCATGTTGTCATCAATAACAATGGCATATGGCACATTTTTGGAGAGCAATTTTTCCAGCACAACCTTCAATGGATCATTAATTCCCACAATCATGTCTAACCCGGTATTCTGGCATCCATTACCTTTATGTTCATGAGATTTTCAGCGAGTATTCTTCCCTCTTTGCTTATATCCATCATATCATCAGATGTTTTCATGGCAATTGCCTTGACCTCGGACAGTATAAATCCAACCACAATCCATATGAGAAACAGTGATGTATACCATGACACTGTTGAATAAGCAGAATATACAAGGACAATTGAACTTATTATGGCGCCCACAAGTGCCAGTATTACTTCCTTGAAATCAACAATATAGCTATAAATACCCTTTTTTGTCCTTGAGATAATCCGCCTTCCCCTCCTGAGACCTATACGTATAAGTGAGAAATTGGCACTGACGTGTATAAACAATCCCCCAAGAGCTGCAATGGTTCCCAGGAAGATAAATGCAGTTTCAACAGAAATATAGTGCATAATTAACAATGGCAGCACTACCATTATGGCGCTGACCGCACCTGTGGCAACAATGGGGTTGTCTTTAACCTTTTTGGCAAAAATCGGGGGAAATGATCTGTCAAATCCCATCCTGAAAAATGTTCGTGATGCAGCAGATCCAAACGAAAGAAGGGCAAGGATTGCATCATTAATGGTTGCAATGGCAACAGCATAATAGAGATATATGCCATATTTTCCAAAATCATTCAGGATAATTCCTATAACCGGGAGCTTGTCACTGGTAGGGATCAGTATGTGGTTCTGGAGAATAAGGTTGGCAAATGCATATATCATTAATGTTGCAAGTGTTCCTCCTATGAGTATTACTGATATAACACTTTTACCTACAACTTTCTTGGGATTTGATATCTCACCTGATACTGGCGCAATTGATCCATAGCCTGTAGGAATACCCATTGCAAATAGTATTCCAAGTGCAAAATCTCCACCAGATATATGGTAAACGGCAGGATTAGGTATGTATGCCGCTCCCCTTGTCATTACAAAGGACAGTATGACTATAAGCACCATAAGGGATATTTCAATGGCTACAGCATATAATGCGTATTTTGCTGAAAGCTTTATTCCTATAACAAGAAATGTTATTGATGGTACCATTATAAGAAGGAAGGCATAATACTCGGAAATTCCCAGTACAGTTACAATAATGAATATAGCACCGGTAAGATATGCCAACGCGTAAAGTATGGAATAAAATATATACATCCATCCTGTATCAAATCCAATCCTGGCAGAGAGTGCCAGAAAGGCGTATGTATAATATCCACCAGAAGAAGAAAAACGTTTTGAAAGCTGGGTAACGGAAAGCCCGTTTACTAGAACAAGAAACATTCCTATTATCATTACAATTGGTGCATCATATCCTGCTAAGGTTATTGCAAATGCCGCATATGTGAGTATGCTGAGAAGGGGAGACATGCCGCCAAAGGAGAGGAAGAACACGTCTTTAAAAGTCAAGTGCCTTGTGAGTTCACCACTGGAAGTTGGTGTTTCTGTCATTTATTCGTTAGTATTTCAAAGTTATAAAAGTTTATCCTTTGTGGTTTTATATATTTTAAAAATTATAATTTTAGCACGGTGGTTATTTTGGATTTCAGGAATTCGTTGTCTGTTATATCCTCTATATATCCAATAAAACCATTGATAATAAGGTTCTTGGCCTCATCTTCGCTTAATCCCCTGGATCTTAAATAGAATATCTGTTCTGGATCAAGGCTGGAAATTGACGATGAATGCTTTGACTTTGTATCATTATTTTTTATAAGCAGTGCAGGTTTAGAATTGCCCTTTCCGTTTTCAGACATAAGCAGTATGGCAGATCCATAAAATCCGGATGATTTTACACCTTCCGGTTCAATATCTATATTTCCCCTGTGCATTGTTGAACTCCTGTCTAACACAACACCCTTTATGTTTATATCACAGTTGGAGTATTTTCCATACTGCAGACTTGAATCCCATATATCCATCTCCTGATCTCCTCTTGAAATATTGACACCATAGGATCTCATTGTAGTATTGTCATACATTTCGCTTTCATGGTTGTAGAACACCTTTTTTGCACCGGTATTGACATCTATTATCCTAATTTCGGCATTATTGTAAAGCACCGGCCTTACATAGGTAAGATTCACAGTATCCTGTCCCTCATCCTGGATATAGTTGTATTTTACATGAGAACCTTCCTGGCAGAAAATGTATATATTCCTGCCGTGAACGCCATTTCCACTGTTATGTTTCATATAAAGATCGGTTATTTCCACAGATGAGTTTTTGCCTACTATAATGACATTCTTAACGGTAAATGATGCGTTAGAATCCTGTATTGACTCTATTTTTAACTCAGTATTCGTATTATCCGGAACATGGATAAAATAACCGTTTTCATATGAAAAGTTTATGAGGTATTCTCTGTTGTATTTTCCAAACTGACGATCTACGTACTTATCGAACAGTTCTTTTTTCTCAAAAAAGGCATTTTTCATATTGGAAATATATACATCTTTTTTTTCACTGCCTATGATAAAATCAGAATCAGTTACAACTAGATCATATCCGCTATCTATTTTTTCTTCTCTCTTAATGGCAACTGAGAGTTCACCATATGCCATTCTTTCCAGATCTTTTTCTGTTATATTCACATAGGTTTTCTTATCGGGGCTTTCCTTGTATGAAGGGTCAGGATATTTAAGATAATTGATATAAGCCTGTTTTCTGTACTCTATGTCAAAGTCTCTGAATCTGTCATTTAATGTTTCCAAATAATTTTCAATCATAATAATCACCTTAAAAAATGAATAAAAATGAGCTTATCCCACAGCTCCCATTTTGGACATTTCCAGCTTTACAAGCCTGTTCATTTCAACGGCAAACTCCATAGGTATCTCCTTCATAATATCATCCATGAATCCGAGAACTATCATAGAAGAAGCCTCATCCTCGCTCAGTCCCCTGGATCTCAGGTATGTCAGTTCATCTGTACCTATTTTTCCCACAGTTGCTTCATGGCTGAACTGAGCTGTGGGCTCATAGATTTCATCGTATGGATACGTGTAGTTCTTGGAATCATTGTTTATAAGCAATGCATCGCACTGAACATGGCTCTTTGCACGTTTGGCTCCCTCGTTCATTCTCACAAGTCCCCTGTATGCCGTGACTCCGTTATCAAGGCTTATGGATTTAGACACAATTCTGGATGTGGTATCAGGAGCAAGATGCAGCGCCTTTCCACCAGCATCCTTGAATGTGTCCTTTGTTGCAAGGGTAATCTGAAGGTTGGAGGTAGATGCGCCTCTTCCCCTGAGATATGATGAAGGATATATCATAGTCACCTTTGATCCAAGTTCACCTGTTACCCAGTCCATATGTGCGTTTTCATCAACCCACGCCCTTTTTACTGGAAGGTTATAAACACTATCAGACCAGTTCTGAACACTGGTGTACTTTACATCCGAATTCTTTCTGGCATATATCTCCACTATGGCAGTATGCAGTGAGCTTGTATTGTATTTAGGCGCGGTGCAGTTATGCACAGCGAATCCTTTCACCAGATATGAATCATCTGTTTCCACTTCCAGATTGTAGACTAAATCGTTATATTCTTCATGTTCTATTTTTCTTATGGGAACATAGTAATAATTATCCTTATGCCTTACCCTGCGGAATCTGGCATTTTCTGTATACTCTATGATATACTGATCCTTTCTTTTTATTGACCTGCCATTTATCACGTCTTTAGAAGATGGCCTTACCATTATGCTGGCAAATATATTATTTCTTGACAGGATTTCCTGTAACTGCAATGCAAGGATTTTGCTTGCTGTGCTTCCTCTTACCATCTTTGATTTGCCTTTCTTGATATATACATTGCCATTGCCTTTTAGATAATAATCTATCAATAATTTCTGTTTTTCAGGTGGTAATTTCATTATTTTTTCAGAGAATGTTTTTTTATCTGCGTATTTTCCTGCATTGTTGAGACAGAAGTCTATTAATGACTTTGAATAAGTCGAAACTGTGTAATATTTGTTATTTGCCTTAAATATATTTACCTGCTCGTCTTTTTCACGTATTATGTTATATAACTCATATGCAAGTTCTCTCTCTTTTTCTGAATAACCGAATGAGAATGACATCTGGGATAAATTTAATGATTTATTAAATGATATTGATCCTTCGGCTGTATAAAGGCCAAGAATTTTCAGCATTGATTCATCTACTGAATTATCATCCTGAACTTCTAATGGGGATACATAGACAATAAAATCACCCTCGCTTAATTCATCAGTTCTTCTGTATTCCGGTACCGCATTCGTTAATTTTTTTGTTGATATTTCATAGTGACCGTTTCTTATTCTTGAGAATACATCATCTTTTTTTATGCTTAAAACAGGATGCTCGGATGTTGCTCTGAAAGCATTTCCTGGTGATAATGGTATTATTTTATACATAAATCCATTATATGGATGAACATATTTACGGGTTATACTCCTTTTGTTCCCTGTATTTGAAACAATCTTATCATCGGTAAATAATTCATTTATTGTTACAAATTTATCACCCTGGCTTATAAGTTCATCATCTGGAAGGCAACCCTCAATATAATGCACTTTTGCACCCTCATCTGCCACCACTATTGTGTGTTCGAACTGTCCACTCTGCTCTCCGTTCATTCGGAAATATGTCTGCAATGGCAGGTCTATAGTGACATTCTTAGGTACATAGAGGAAAGAACCTCCTGACCATACAGCACCATTCAATGCAGCGAACTTATTATCGCTAGGTGGTATTGCCTTACAGTAGTAATCCTTTACAAGGTCTGGATGTTCCTGTACAGCTGTATCAAGGTCCGTAAATATTACTCCCTTATCTTCCCATTCCTTTCTCAGGCTTCCATATACCCCTTCACTGTCATACTGTGCAACGGAGCCAGCAAGATATTTCTGCTCCATCTGAGGTATTCCCAGTTTATTGAATGTCTCCTTTATTTTATCAGGTACATCATCCCAGTTCTTTGCCTTCGTTTCCCCGGGCTTTGAATAGTATGTAAGATTATCGAAGTCAATTCCAGAAAGATCTGGCCCCCATGTAGGCATTGGTTTAGACAAAAATATTTCCAGTGCCTTGAGCCTGCTTCTTCTCATCCAGTCCGGTTCATGTTTTATATCCGAAATCTCTTCCACAGTTTTCCTGTTAAGTCCCGTCCCCGTAGAGTATACAGGATTTATTGTGTCGTGAAATTCGAAATCGGATTTCTTATTATGCTTTAAACTTTCAGTAAGTTTTTCTATTTCCTCATCTTTGTTGTAGTCTTCCATTTTTATCACTCCTTTATCCAGTCGTACCCTTCATTCTCTATTCTGTCAGATACTGTTCTGTCTCCATTCATCACTATCTTTCCGTCCTTCAGGACATGGACGAATTCCGGGATAATATCCTTTAAAATTCTCTGGTAATGTGTAATTATCAAAAAGCCAACATTCTGATTATACATTTTTTTTATTTCTGCTGATACTAGTTTCAGAGCATCAACATCAAGCCCTGAATCGATCTCATCTAAAATAACTATTTTTGGTTTAAGTATAACCATTTGTAACACTTCAAAGCGTTTTCTTTCACCACCAGAAAATCCATCGTTTATTGACCTGGATATAAATGACTCATCTATATCAACATCCTTCATTACTGCTTTTACCATGTTGAAAAAGTCCTTTAAAGACATATTCTCCTCAGGATACAGGTTTTTGTACGCCATCCTGAGAAATGATGATATTTTCACACCACTCACGGTTATTGGATTCTGGAATGCAAGAAATAATCCTGCCTTTGCACGGTCTTCCGGTGGAGCATTTGTAATGTCTTTTCCATTAACCATGATTTTTCCTCCCGTGACTTTATAATTAGGATGACCTATAAGTACCTCACCAAGGGTACTTTTCCCGGCTCCGTTGGGACCCATCAATGCATGTATTTCCCCAGAATTAATAATAAGATCTATGCCCTTGAGTATTTCCTTACCCTCTACCTCAGCCTTAAGGTTTTTGATTTCAAGTACTGTGTTTGTCATTACAGATTCATTACAAATAGGTATTTAAACATTTTATTATGTATAATGTAACTAAAATACATATAAGTATAAATATTACATTATAATATATAATTGTGGTTGTATGGAAGAAATAGTTAATGATTATCTGGGTAATAGCAAAAGCACTATACTCAGTTCCCTGCTCTATGACGATAAAACACTTGACCAGCTGTCAGGGATTATGGGAGTGAACAAAAATGCTGTAAAAGAACATATTAGTTTTCTTGAAAGCCACAATCTTGTTTCATCATATTTTGTCAGGGCAAAAACTGGAAGACCGAAAAAATTTTACAAGTTGACTGAAAAGGGTATGCAAATATTCCCAAAACAATATATCAACTTTTCATCCATGCTTTTGAAAGAAATAGAAAGGGAGTTTGGAACCGTCAAGTTAAATGGTATTTTAATGAAGATAGCGGAGGACATGGTTAAAGAAGTGTCATCTGATAACATGTCTCTTCTCTCCTTAAACAGGGAAGAAAAACTGGAAAAAATAAGTGAATATGTAAATATCCTGAACAGACTCGGATATTACGCTAAGATGGAAGTTGATGATGATACTGTTAAAATAATAAGGCACAACTGTATATTTTATGAACTGGCAAAGACAAATAAGGATATGGTATGTGGCTCACTTGAAAAATCTATGCTTGCCGATACATTGAATGACAGGTTTAAACTCATTGAGAATTTCCCTGATGGAGATAATAAATGTGTGGTTGAAATCACACTTTCATGATGTGTATAAAAATCTTATAAGTTTCTAAATTATATTTTGCCCACTTTGCAATTCTGAAAATTGTTCATTGAAAATGTAATTGGTCTTACGGTAAGATATAGCATTTGCAAATTTATGGACTAAACTATAAATCAGACGGAAATGAATTGCGTATAAAAAATCTTATGTGCCATTTATTAATCATGGAGAAAT
>NZ_KI542724.1:1434-13697 GCF_000496155.1 Ferroplasma sp. Type II | reverse complement strand
TGATAGAATCCTACATATTATTGTATTTTGATTTAAATCAGCTTTTCATTTTTTTTATTCCCTTTGGAATTATAGCCATAATATTATCCTTTAAAATAAGATTTCCGGAGGAAAATAATAAAACACAAAAGAAAATAAATGTTTTTAAAAATAATGGATTTAAGTTATCGGTTTTCAATAACATTTCATATGATTTGCCCTTTGCATTAATTTTAACGTTTGGAGGAATATTTGCAAGAACAGAATTTAATGCTCAGTATTCATTTGTTGAGCTCCTCCTTTCTGGATTTTTCGGTTTATCGTTCTTATCTAGATTTTTTTTATCATACAGACCGGCAAAGAAATTGTACATAACAACAATGGCCTCAGTTAGTATAACAATTGTGGGCCTTATAATGGTTTATTTTTCGGATAGTTTAATTACTTACTTTATCATCATTAGCTTTCTGGGAATACCTCATGGTTTGACTTTTCCCACATCATTAACAGCATTGTCAAGATCATTTAAGGAAGACGAAATATCTGTGGCAAATACATATTTCTTTGCATTAATGATGTTTCTGGCGGTTCTTGTTCCATCCCTATCAGGAGTGATGGTTTATTCAGTGGGGTTAAGAAATACGTTTCTTTTGTTTGCCATTCCTGTCATAATATTGTTTATTTTCATATTATATCAATATAAAAAAATGCCAGAGGTGAATAATTAATACTGATTTCTGAGCCATACAACTTTTACATGGGATAGTGAGCTATAATTTCCTTTAATCATATGACATTCCGTGGAGAAGTTATCTTCTGACACATGCTTCTTATTTTTTTAATTCTACGTTCATCTGTCAGCTAAACTTGAATTTTTGGGATTTTAATCGACTGGAGACACTGTGGATTGATAATGTTCATCCCGATGTTATATCCAATATGCGGAGAAAATAGTATACTTATGAGGATTTCAAGAAAACCCAGTTTGTGAAAATATCAACATCGATTTAGCTCTGAGAAATCGTTAATATGGATAATATTAAGTTATCTAAACAAGAATTACACACGAATTTCATGTGTTTTTAGAAGTTCTCTCTTGATTGTTAATTGTAAATTATAGATAGACGGATCTCAAAAATTCAGTTATAGTTATGTTAGGAAAAAACTCATTTCAGGATGTTAAATATTGTATTGAAAAGTATTAATATGAATAATAGTATTTATAGTTATATGGTGAAAAACCTTATTAAAATTCCACCTTCATTATGCGTCAAATGCCGTGGGGCAAAGATGCTCTGTGGGCTTTCCTACTGTCCAGTTTCAATAGCCGACCGTGTAAAGAAAGTATATACTTTTACAGGAAATTCTATTACTGGTTCATCACCACCATCCCTTTTCGTAGGGAGGTATGGATACCCCAAAATAAATATTTATCCTTCAACGCCTCCATTCACCGGTAACACCTCTTATATGGAAGATGAGTCAAAATGGCTTTCACAGGATCTGAATGACTTTCTCTCTAACAGGCTGTCCCTGCTAAGAGGCGGAATAAAGGTTGAGGCTACACAGGCCTCAAATCCAGACTATCGCCTTCAGGAAATTCAAATAAGTTCACTGTCTTCAAGTCCAGTAGATATTGAAATGACTGTTGAAAAATCATTTAAAAATAATGTGATGTTGGATGAGAATATCACACCAATGGGACCATCATCGCCACTTAAAAGCATAAAATTCGGTAATTACCATATAGACAACAGGATTGAAAAAATATACTATGACCGGGATCTAAAAGCAGGTAATGGAATAATTAAACTGTATGAAAAGGGTATGGGAATAAATGGCATTTCAAAGGCACTGAGTTCAGGTTCGCTGGGCACGGGAAAGAAGAGGAGGATAGTTCCAACCAGATGGTCTATTACAGCTGCAGACAAATCCATATCTGACAATCTGGTGGAAGAAATAAAGGACTATAATGAGATAGATGAATTTCAGGTATATATAAGGGAAACCAAGGGTAATCTTTTCATAGGGATACTGGCTCCTGGACAGTGGATGTTTGAGTGGGGAGAGTCATGGTTTCCAGGAAGCACGTGGAACAGTTTTGGTGATTCTGTTGAGGTGGAGCTGGATTATGAGGGCTATTACGGAAGAAAGACATATCCTGACATAGGTGGATGCTATTATTCTTCAAGGCTTGCAGTTGCGGAGAAATACAGAGAGATGAAAAGAACAGGGTCAGCGATGCTCTGGAGGGAAATATATCCGGGATTTAATATTCCAGTGGGTGTGTGGTATGTAAGGGAAAATGTAAGAGAACTATTCCGAGGGAAACCTGAAATATTTAACAATATACAGGAAGCCGTAAAGTATGTATCGAAATTCACAAAGGTTGATATTAGGGCATGGAAGGCAAAATCCAACAATATGAAATACCTGGTATCAAACCTGGATAACTATTGATTGAAATGATAGGAAATTTAAGAATTTTTGAAATAAACGCAAGGCATGCTCTGGGTAAATCAGGAATGGCAGAGCTTGACTATGCTTTTAATCCGTATCTTGGATGCCTGCATGGATGCCGCTACTGCTATGCAATAGATATGTCACCCTCTGAGGCTTCCAGCAACTGGGGAAGGACAGTTTTTGTCAGGAAAAATATAATTACACTGCTTGAGAGGGAAGCACGTACTTATAAAAGGGGAATAGTCGGAATGTCAACAATAACAGACCCATATCAATCTGTTGAAATGAAATTCAGGATTATGCCTAGGGCCATAGAGATACTCAGCAAAAACGGATTTTATGTTACAATTCAGACAAAATCCCCCTTAATATTAAAAGACATTGAAATCCTTGAAAAATACAGAAATAATTTAGATGTGGGGCTGACTGTAACAACCATTGACAGAAAGGTTGCATCACTGCTGGAGCCATATGCTCCAGATCCTGCCAAAAGGTTAAACGCCCTGAAAAAACTTACCCAGAGAAAAATAAAAACATGGCTGTATCTGGGGCCCATTGTGAGAGGACTCAACGATAATATTGAGGATATAAAAAAAATAGTGGAATTCTGCGCTGCAAACAAAATTCGTATAATATATGATTCATACCAGGATTTCAAAGGCACCTTACCATACATGGCAGAAACTGGCTATATGAAGTCAGATCCTGAGTGGTGGGAGAGACTGAATTTGTCCATAGAAAAAACATGTGGCGAGTATGGTGTTTCATGCACACTGGAGAAGTATGAATGGAAGTATGAAACCAGTAAAAGATACAGAACATTATTTTAAATCCTTAACATCGCAAATTTTAGGGAACAGAATTCTATAATGACATGGCTCTTCCACATTTTCAGGCATTCTGTAACACAAATGTTTATTAATTTCTAATCCCTATAGGGATTATGGAAGACTGGGTAACGAAAATAGTTGAGGAGGAAAGAAAGAAGCGAAATATTCCACTGGAGGCAAAACTGCTCAACGGGAACTATTACCTCTATCATTCAACATCAAGATATGACCGCACAGGAAAGAAACCAGTCAAGGTTTCTGAATATATTGGAAGGATCACAAGGACTGGAATATCTGAGAAGGCAAAGGAGATCAGGTCAATCTATGAATACGGCAATTCTGCACTTGTGTATTCCCTTTCTGGTGACATAATTGCAAGGCTGCAGAAATATTTCCCTGACAGGTGGCCCGAATTGTATGCCCTTTCCGTGGTGAGGCTCATGGATCCAGTTCCCCTGAAATCTGTAAAGGACCGGTGGGAGAAACTCTATGTTTCAAGGGAGATCAGGGCTCACCTGTCACCCAACACGCTCACTGATGTTCTTGGTGATATTGGATCAGACATGGGGGCACAGATGGATCTTTTCCAGTCACTGATAACAGAATCAAAGAAGCTTGCATTCGATCTGTCAAGCATATTTTCCAGATCAGAGAACCTGAATATTGCTGCCAAGGGCCACAATGCGGATCACATATACCTGCCACAGATAAATATGGCACTGGCATTCGATCTTGATCAATACCGGCCTGTCTTCCTCAAGCCTGTAGAGGGATCGGTGAGGGATGTGAAATCTCTCAGGAAGGTGCTTGAGGAGATCGATTTCGATGGAATACTTGTCCTTGATACAGGATTCTCCTCCCAGGACCTGGCGGAGATCATGCGGATGGAGATGAAGTTCGCAATGCCCCTCCGCAGGAACCAGGAGATAATAGATTATGGCATGGACCTGAACTCCAGCTTCATTTACAGGGACAGGGGCATCAGGTCAGGATTCATGAACAGGGACGGGCTGAGGATATACATGTTCCAGGACCAGATGCTCATGGCGGAGGAATCAACAACATTCATAAAGATGATTGGGGAGAAGAAGAGGAAGCAGAGTGAATTTAATGCTGAATCCATAAGGTTCGGAAAGATATCCATACTCTCCAATGTAAGGGATGATCCTGAGGTGATATACAATCTCTACAAGCAGCGTGAAGAGGTAGAACAGGCATTTGATGCAATGAAGAACGAGCTGGAGAATGACAAATCATACCTGAGTGACAACGATTCACTCAGGGGTTATTTCTTCATATCTTTCCTTTCCCTTTACCTGTATTACAGCATATTTGTCCTGATCAGGGCTGCTGATCTCACCAGTAAATTGTCAGTAAAGGACGTGCTCCTGAAATTCTCAAAGGTATACAAGATAGTCAGGGAAAACAAGGAAATACTGAGCGAAATACCTTCAGGCGTTGGAAAGATAGATGATAGGCTTGGAACCAGTATATTCCCTAAAAAATTGCGGAGTTAAGGTTTAAATGCGAAATCCATGCCTGACCATTTCGATGGAAAAAATTTCTGTTATGCGTTATATTGTATGTTAATATCTTTTCCCCTTTGATCCTCCATGTATTTTTGTACACTTTCCAGTGTTACAGACCCAACGATAGATATGAATTTGGAATGTGTCCACATTGCGGGAAGCTTGCGCTTTAATGCAGGAAACTCATTTCTCAGGACAGATGAACTGTAGCCCTTAATCTGGTTAATAACATGATACACACCAAGCCGGTGATTTATGTCTATCAGGAGATACATATGATCTGGCATAACTTCCATTTCAAGTATTTTGTACTGATATTCATCCTGCTTCTCAGGGTTAGCTCTCTTAGTCTCACATCACTGCCACCCTTCAGGACATTTCTTCTGTATTTAGGGCAGAATGTCACATAAACATATTTTTATTAATTGCGTACTGTGATTAATTTATCTGGTTAACCATTTTGACTGTTTCCAGAATGTTAAAAGCCCGTATATATTCACGAAGAAAAGGATTCCCAAACCGATCGCCCCATATGTGAGAGTCCTTATCCTGTTCTTAGGTATTCTTATCATTATAGCTCCAACAAATATAGTATCGCCTATGGCCCCGAGAACATACATCAATCCATTGATTACTGACTCCAGAAAGTTATGTGGGTGATAATGAAAGAAATGGTGCATTACAAAATTGTCTATAGATGATGTGCTAAGATAATCTATATGCCCCATAATCCTCAGGAGGAACATACCCCTAAACAATAACAGTATAAATCCTATTATGGGTATCAGATATATGTACAGTATTTCAAAGGTATAGAATTTTCCGCCATTTTTGGTCGTGCCATCACTTATATTTTTAAAAAAGAAATACCAGCCCCTTCTGGACCACCTTATCTGCTGGTTCATGAACTTCTTTAAGCCATGTTGGGGTTCAGTTTCTACCGTTATATCATAGTCCTTTATCATTTTGTATTTATTTTTTATAAGATAGCTTGTCAACTGCATGTCATCCCCAAGAACAACCTTCTTTCCCAGTATTTTTTTGTTCAGGAATTCATCTGATGTCATGAATGGCTTGACAACATCTGTCTTGTACAGGGCGCATCTGCCATCCAACACATATAAATTTCCGTGTCTTGACATGGATTTGGATATCATTTCTGTAAGTCTTTCAATAAATTCAGAGGCATATGAAATGTATGTGCCATCGTTTTTTATGTGTATATTTACACCTACTCCGGCAATTCCCGGTGCAAAGTATGTGAGCATGCTTTTCAGAGTGTTCGCAGGTATTATCGTATCGCTGTCAACAAACATTACATATTTTGTGGACACATGCTTTATTCCCTGTACCAGTGCATTCTTTTTACCACCGTTTTTGCTCAGGTATATGAATTTACCACCATTCTCTTCTGTGATAGTTTTATATGGCTCAAGGCTGGAATCTCCCACAACAATAAAATCTGCTCCCTGCAACTTAAGTGAGACTATGGCCTTTCTAAAAACCTCCGGATCTTCATTATATACAGGCATTATAATTGTGGTTTCCGATGGATCAACGTTTGAGACTGTGTCTCCCCTTATGTAATATGTAGAATAATATGCATTGAGAATATAATAGACAAAGGATATTATAGAAACTGCCAACAAAGCCAGATATATAATCAGGAAGTCTTTCACACATACAAATGCTTTACCTATAAATAAATATTTTTATAGTCTACGGTGACATCCTCCCCAAGCTAACCAGTAGATCAAAAATCACCTCCAGAGTGCCCATTTGACCGAACAAGATCGGTAACAAAGGGATTGGCTCCAATCAGTTTTGATGCGATGAATACCCTCATGTTATCAGCTATTGTCTTCACTCTGGATACAAGATTCAACAGGACCCACATGTTGTACAGGAGAATTGCAAGATAGAAATACAGCAGCCTTATGTCATGTTTTTTCGATGTTGTTCTTGCAAGGAACTTTCTAATCATGCGATATCCCGTTTCAATTCCCCATCTTTTTCTATACAATTTAAGCAGCTTCTTCGGTGAAATATCCATGTTTGTTGCGAATACATACAGCATCGTGCCTCTCTTGCTATGCCCATATATGGAGACGATACGAAATGAAGCCTGATCCTTCTTTCTCTTATGATGTGAAGAAGTTCTGTATTCCATGTCTATTTCTTTTCCCTTGCATTCTTTGCCAAGCTTGGGTGCATGCATTACAAAATTCATGCCTGTGGAATTCAGGTAATTAATCAAGTCTATAGAATAGAATCCACCATCCATCAGGAGAGAACTGATCCTTATGCCATGTGATTCAATGATATCCAGAAGCATGGATACCATACTCAGGATTGTTCTCTCCCTGACAGGGATAACGACAATAACGAATCTGATTCCCTCCACAACTATTGAAGCAGTGGCATATTCATATGCATAATTGGTTCCGGCCTTATTCTTGGTGCCTATTATTCCCTCTGTTTCAATGTCACCATAATACATCTCGTCGTGCCAGTCTATGGCGACGATGAGAGGTTTGCTGAAGAGTCCTTTCTTTCTCATTGTGGCAATGAGATCTGCATTGATCTGCAACAGTCCTTCCGGATTCTTATTACAGAGATGATTCCTCACAGTCTGTCCGGATATACCCGTAAGTTGAGATGATCCCTCAACATAGCTGTTATTCATACAGGCCAGCAAAATCGTTTTAAGGGTAAGGTTCTCGCTCCTGGAATCTCCAAAGTTGAGAGATTCCTTTATGGGTTGCACAAAATTTATGTAACTTCCTGTAGTATGGGCTCTGTCTGGCATGTTTCTTTTCATCAAAGTTGGTAGACTCATGCCAGACAATTGTCAGCTGAAATATATTTTTGATCTACTGTAACGCATGGGGCTTCCCGCTTATATGTTAAATAACGAAATCATTTCAGTAAAGTATATGATAAAAAAATCATGTCTGACAAATATATTCTATTTATTCCTTACACCATAATATTTATTCCATATATATTTAAATAATAATATTGGCATATACTTTAATGGAAAATAAAGATAATAAAATAATGTTCATCGTTTCTTATATAATTCCATTAATAACAGGATTGATAGTTTACATTTTATATGGAAAGACTGACAGGAGACTTAAATTCCACAGTATACAGGCAATTTTACTTGGAATATGTTATATTATAGCAATCATAGTATTCGCAATTATTAATCTGTTTACCGTTGGAGATGCAGGAGGAATACTATCAATAATATTTGATTTAACACTCCTTTTAGTATGGCTTTATGGCATCTATATAGGCTACAGGGCTTCTAAGGGCATGGAGGCAAATATTCCTCTTTTATCAGATTATGCAACAACACTCTCTGGAAATAAATAAATATTTTATCTACAACAATAAAAAAATAATTTTAATTTTCTGATTATTTGTCTCTCTTTTTGATATATGATTTAAATGCCCTGATTTCAATTACAACATCGAGAAGCACTATGGCTAACAATACAATATCTATTAATGAAATTTCAAATCCATGTACTGTCGCAAGTGTATTGCCAAAAAAAGTACTCTGGGAAGCTTCATTATTAACCATTGAATTCATAGCCGAAATATATCCTGGTTTATTCTGAACTATATAAGAAGCATTAGTTTCATATGAAAATGCCTTTCCCTGGAAATTGTAAGATATATTTGTGTATGGAATTACATATATTCCCACACCGCTTAGTGACATATTATATGTAAAATTGGCGTAGTGTCCGGGTTGAATTGTTACATTTACCTCCTTATATTTCCCTGATATTAACGATGCGGCACCATATTTTACATAGTGATTAACAAACACAGATTGTGAAGCGTTAAATGCCTGTACAGATGATGTGTCATTGTTTTTTATGTGTACAGTGATTTGAACCATATGTCCAGACAGTCTATCAACCGATGTACTGTACAAAATGTCTGCTGGAAATACTGCATTAAATGATACGGAAACAACAGATGGTGAGAATCTTGTTTGTCCCACATTAGTAAAACTCGAATTTGTTGTATTCAGTGGTGTTTTTGATGCCAAAGAGGCATTATTTGAATATATATTAAATGTGTACCTTCCAATGTCAGCAACGCTACCGGTACCATTGTTATAACCTATCCCAAGCACTGAAAGAGTGGATGATTTGCTAAAGGATATCCCTGAATTGTAATTCATTAGAGTTGAAATATTGTATGTATGGGAATCACCTGATGAGTGGAAATAGTTACTGTACTTAAATATTCCAGCAGTAAAATCCATACTTGAAACGTTTAGCCCAGTGTTTCCCGTAAGAGATTTAACGATTGAACCGTTTATGTACCCTGAGGCCATAGCGTAAGAATTATAATTGTTTAATCCCTCATTCTTGCTAAATATTGCAGGTATGCTGCCCCCGTATCCCCTATTGAATGTAGACATAAAATCGGATTTCAGTTTGTATTCTGATGCAGAAGATGAATATAGATAAATAGTCACTAAGTGTCCGGAGAGCGTAATATTTTTAAGTGTGAGAACAGTATTAAATGTTGTTCCCATCTTCTGGCCAACAGAGGATGCCATGCTTTTAGCCTCGCTGCCATAACTGGTTCCATTGTATGCCAGTATTAAGGCATTCTGAGGAATAAATGATCCAAGTTTACCATAATTTATCCCATATTCCTTTTCTAAAAGTGATGTCATATTTGCAGTGATTGTAAAGCTACCGAATATTAACCCATTACCAGACCAGATTCCTGTGCCATTTCCGGACTCCATTGCAAATAGGTTGTATAGATTTCCCTGTGGAGTTATAAGACTCAATCCTGCCTGATTCGTTGAATTACCTAAGGAAGCATTTGAAACTGCCGCTTCATTATTCGTGTTTATATGGGCAGAACCATTTGATATGGAAAATGGGAACAGGGCATTTACTCCCATAACTGGTATTCCTCCATTTTCAGAAGCTTTCCCTGTAGATGCGTTTAAATTGGTCTGTGGAGTGATTCCCGGAGAAAAAACCATGGCTATGAATATAAAAGCAATAAATATTGATAATGCTGCCGCAACTGCTTTTTTGGAAACTTTCTTTCCTCCATGGAGAATTCTATGAGTAATTGAACCCACTAAAATCGCTGTAACAGCAAAGATTAAATAATTTTCAAAAGCGTGTAATGCTATATTCATTATTACTTTGCCAATGCTGGCAGTGCTTGTGCCTGATCCGAGGCTAGATGTTATGTATGGAACTATTACACGTAACACCGGCTCTGCAACTATAGTAGCAAGATTAGTGCCATAGGGGACAAAGGCAGTGGCAGCAACAAATGTTGCTAAAAGCCCCCGGACTGTACTGCTAATAGCCGATGTACCGGATATGTTAAAAATAGAAAGCCCAAGCATTGCAATGAGCGATACGCCCAGAGTTAGGGTGGTAAATGTCCACACAAGACTGGCTGAACCCCATGCACGGAGTCCTTTCCTTGCCGAAATTCCAACAAGCGCGCCGATAACAATCCACGTTTCCAGTATAATGGTATTCCTGATAGGTGATCCTGCTATAAGATAAACTATTCCTAAGATAAATGGAAAACGGTAGCCCAGATATGGACCGACCCAGTTTACAAGAGGATTGTAACTAACAGATAAAA
This sequence comes from Ferroplasma sp. Type II, assembly GCF_000496155.1. Classification (NCBI taxonomy): domain Archaea; kingdom Methanobacteriati; phylum Thermoplasmatota; class Thermoplasmata; order Thermoplasmatales; family Ferroplasmaceae; genus Ferroplasma; species Ferroplasma sp. Type II. The sequence goes on along the minus strand of NZ_KI542724.1, from coordinate 3,238 downwards.
TAACATATGCTGCAAAGGTAACAGATATATAACCTACTATAAGAGCAGTTAATTTTCCCATGGGTAGATATCTAAAGATTTATATATAAATATTGCCATATGTTTTAACCTTTTACAGGTTTTTGACTATAATTTGATAATTAAATGAAAGAAATAATTATTGCGCAGATTATGGCCAGGACCATAGATATGATAATTTTGTTTTCACCTATTAATGGATATTTTACCGCGGATTTAAAAGACAATTCTCCTGAATAAAATTTCTCTATTAGGTCTCTATATTTATTGTATTTATTATTCAGTATGAATTTATTAGAATCTCTCATTACTGCTATTACAATTCCCAATATATTTGCATAATGAATTGGCTCGCTAATAATTGCATTATCTCCCTTACAAGTTACAGCTGTATCATTGATATTTTGTACCCTGTGTATAATGGGGGTGCTTGAGTTGTAATTCATCGATGAGTCGTATATTATTATATCACCAGTTTCAATATCATCATCTTCCATATTAGTTAAAGCCAGTACAATGTCCTCGTTCATTAGAGCAGGACTCATGCTTGAGCCATATACAATACTCGTTAGATATCCTGGATCTGATTCATGGGTAAATAAAAGGAGTACAAAATCTTTAAAAAAACTATAAAAAGCACCGAAGAGAAAAATTATAACCAGTATTTGAGAAACATTAATAATGGCAGCAAAAACTGAAAATAATAACATGACCATAATAAAAAAATTAGATCTAAGGACAGATCTTTGGCTAATTTTCTGTTGGGACTTATATGCAAAAACTCTAAATAATTGTAGAAGTGCCAATATAGTCAGGGTAGTTAAGTAAATAGTGAATAACTTAACTGTAATGCCCACTACACCTGTTATTGGGGATTCAGAAATTGCCATAATTACGACTGTAACAGACATATAAAAAGAACCTAATATATTGCTTTCTTGTTTTTCTGATTTTTCTTTTTTAAGATTAAAGCTTTTTTTATATAAATTTGATTTTTTCGGATAACTTTTAAATGTGAAAATAGAATAGAATAAAAGTGACATCTGTAATATAACATACAAAAGGGCTGTTATCGGGAGAATATACATAAATGTTAGCAATTTATTACCTCCATAAAGTTAACAGATGCGTTATAATACTTGTTTAACGAAAATGAAGGAAAGTATGTTTCAATACAGTCTGATAAATAGAATATTGACAAAGATAATGCCATTTTTGAATTAATTATTTTTTTCATATTATTGTTTTTGATTATATTTTCTTATTTTGTACTCACGATCCGAAAAGACGCCTATTCCCATTGCTACACAAAATGACCCAATGAAACCCACAACAAAATTCATATCTGGATTAGGTGGGCCAGCATATATATAAGCAATGTATCCACCAATAATTCCAACTATTGTTGGAATTATTATTATGTACCTCACTACTATTAACATTCTTGGACTCATAATATCACCTTCATAGTACGCCGAAAGCCGTTGCGTATCCTATGACTGGATATTCCTCCCAATAATAGCTCAAAAAAGAAATAAAGCAATGAAGATTCCAATGTATTCTTATTTTTTTTCCCAATTTGTTCTTTTTAGGAATAACGGTCTGTTGCATGGGGAAACCCACAAAAAATTTTTCCCTCTTAATATACATATTGAATGTAATATATAAAACTATATAAATATTTTTAGTTTAGGAATTTTTGTATTGCCGATGAAATTATATCCTTTATTGATGTTGCATCTTTCTATTCATTTATAACTTTTGACTTTTCAATAGAGAAATATGA
>NZ_KI542724.1:0-1100 GCF_000496155.1 Ferroplasma sp. Type II | reverse complement strand
GTACGCTTTAATCCCATATTCTGCTAGAGGTTTCCCTGTGATTATTTAGCTTGTTTTCTCATTCGGTTCATCTTTTCTTTTGATAAAATTGCCCGTTTTTTTTATTTCTTGTGAGAGATACACGGAAAGAATTACGGCACCTAGAACAAGTGCTCCATTAATTTTCCATAGTATTTGTAGAGGCAATATATTAATAAGGGACGTCATAAATATCATTATACAGACTCTCACCATATTTGAGATAAGGGAAATACCAGCAAAAAATTTTCCTGAACTTTCATGAGGTATTCTTTCCATCACAAATGTGTTTCTTAGCATCCTGGTAGATGGATTTCCCAGTCCAAAGAATAAAGGCTGGACTATCATAAAAAATGAAAGTGAATTATACATAGCGATTAATATGTTCCCAGTGGCAAATAATACCATAAATACCCAAATCAGGGCAGGAGACAGCCATCTTTCCATGAACCTTGGAATTATTAACCCAGAAATAATAGCAAAAATGGAGTAAAGGAACTCCACAATCGCTAAATCTCCAGCATTTCCTCCGATCTCATAGATATATACAGGAGATAGATAATTTGACACCATTAAACAGACAAATGTAAAATTGAGAGTTACAATGAATAGTGTGATTTTGATATTTGACTTAAGAAAGCGAAATGTTTCCAGATAACCGCCAACTAAAATTTTTGGTTTTAAACTCCGTTCTGTAGGAACTTTCATTTTCTGTTCATGAATTCTGGAAAGGAGTACTAGTGATACTATTGAGATAAATATTGCAAATACAATTGCCCCGAAAAACCCAACATATATAATTATTGGAACGGCCATAATAGATCCGATCATGCTGGGCAGTTGGCTTGTTATTTCAGCAACACCATTGTTTTTTCCCATAAGGCTAATTCTAGAGATGGATTGCTGAAGTGCCCTCTGTGTTGAATATACCAATGAAGTGATGGTATCACCTCCAATCAGCAGGATAGATAAAACTGCTAAATTTCCTGTGCCGTATAATGACGCCATAAGTGAGGAAAAAGAAAGGAGTACTATTGTAGCAAATATACAGAATTTCAGCACAGGGGATCCTCAGAGTCGAC
>NZ_KI542723.1:2958-5555 GCF_000496155.1 Ferroplasma sp. Type II | reverse complement strand
TTTTTTTTTTCTGATATGTTCTAACAAATTTTTCCCAGCCGGATACCTCCTGTGCCTCATCAATTATTATTACATTATTATCTGTTTTTTTAATCAGTTTTTTGTATGCGTTATATATATTATCAAGGGTTTTAATATTATTATCAAGCCTTTCATCATCAAAATTTATAATTAATATATCCTCCGGATTATAACCATTCTGGATAAATGATGAGGCAACCTGCAGGGATATGAATGATTTTCCGGATCTGCGCAGACCACTTTCAGTTACTATATTTATTCCATTTAATATCTTAAGTATTTTATTTATATAAAACTCCCTTAATATACCTGTATAAGGTTTTTTCCCCCAGAAATTGTAATCCGATAAAATACTGATAAATTCCTCATCTGAAATCATTATGTCACATAAGACATAGTTTTATATAAATATTGTGTCATATGTGACATACTATTCTGAAAAACCCAAATAATAAATAAAATATTAAAATTAATACGATATAAAAATGCAGACAATTATTGAACAATAACGTGACAATAGAATGCAAATCAGAGATCTCTGATCTCATAGGTAAAACAATGAATATGGAAAACATGATTAAAGATTAGTGTACCCACGCCATAGCATTTGGAAAGCATTGAAAAATGGTATTCCTAGGTCAATGAAAATAAAATAGATGTAAAGTCACGTACTAATATTCTAATATTGGTGCAATTTTATAATTTCCCAACATTTTAAATGGATTTACCACATTCATTACTTCTTTCATAGCCATGTTTGAATTCTCATTATTTTCGATATCTATGAAGAACAGATAATTGAATGGATTATATTGTACCGGGCGTGATTCGATCTTGGTCATATTTATTCCGTATTCATTGAATATTTTTAATACATTATACAAAGCACCGGGCTTGTTTTCTGTGGAAAACACAATGGATGCCTTTGATGGATTTTCGGGATTATTTGGTGCTGCGGAGATTAAAAAGAATCTTGTATAGTTAAACTTATTATTTTCTATATCTCTTTCAATAATATGCATTCCGTTTAATTCGGCCGCCATTTCACTGGCTATAGCACCATGGGAACGGTCATTAAAATTCTTTATGATATTCACGCTGCCTGCCGTATCATATTCGCTTATGGGCTTTATTCCATTGGAATATATAAAATCAGAACACTGTGCAAGTGCCTGAGGATGTGAATGGGCATATTTAATATCATGGGTTTTTGTGCCTGGATATCCTATTAGGCAGTGTTTTATTCGCAGATAATACTCCTTGACGATATGAAAATCCATTTTAAACAGAAAATCATATGTTTGGTTTACGGCACCTTCAATGGAATTTTCGATAGGTACGACCCCAAGGTCAATATTATTGCTTTTTAATGCCATAAAAACCGCGCGAACTGAATCCAGCGGAACGTATTGGCCTGAAGCCATTCTGGTTGCTGCAATATTGCTATATGCTCCCGGATCTCCAAAATATCCTATTTTCAATAAAGGATTATATAATTTAAATATTTAAAATTGATTAAAATCATACAGATCAGGTTCCTCAGGTTTCTTTTTTCCGGATTTATATTCATCCGAATCCATACGCCTGTAAAGCCATATAAGAAATATTATAATTGGCACTGCAGGTATCCACATATAAAGAGAATATAACGGATGTGGCGATCGTTCCAGAATAATTTCAGATGTTTCTATTGCTCCTGCAAATGCAAGTTCTATTACGACAAAGATATACATATATATGATTTTCATGTAATTGGTTTTTAGTTTCTTAGTTAGTAGATAATACAATATATATACGCTTGTGCTTACGGCAACAGCATATGCCGGGAGTTCCAGCCAGGAATGTGGAAACATCATGAGGCTTGCAAATATTGCAAAGCCATTAATATGTGTGGCAGTTCCTTCCACTGCAATTACACTGGCTGTTGATATTATTGAAAAACCGAACATGAGTATTCCTATTACAGGTATGAATTCTATTGTGGCAATAAGGAGGTTATGAGGAAATATGCTTAACCACATGGGAAAAAATGACTGTGAAACTATTGCATGATCCTGGGATTTAAAACTGGAATAAAGCGCAGGATTGTGTATTGGCAGAGATGATATTATAGCAAATCCAGCGAGTTCTATAATGAATGATAATATAAATATACGTCTGAGTCTTGGCATCTTCACTTCCATATAATCCATATCTCAATTATATTATTTATATTTTGGTTGGAAGTTTAGCTAACCATAATTTTCAATTTGAATCACCCATGTTTATGATTTTTACATTTTCCTCATATTTGTCCAGAATCGATTCCAGTGTTATTATACCCATAAATTTACCATTATCTACCACTGCGCACCATTTGGTCCTGTTTTTCATCATAAGTTCCCATGCATTTTCCGCGCTGTTATCCAGTTTAACATAGGAAATTCCCGGTTTATAATAGTCCTTAACATATCCATATGACCGGTTTACAATGTCATATAGATAAACCGCACCCATCAGTTTTTCATGATAGACCACCGGAAGCGACAGTAAATCGTTTTCCTTCATAATATTATCAGCACGGTATATGGTATAAT
>NZ_KI542723.1:1983-2908 GCF_000496155.1 Ferroplasma sp. Type II | reverse complement strand
TTTACGGCACCTTCAATGGAATTTTCGATAGGTACGACCCCAAGGTCAATATTATTGCTTTTTAATGCCATAAAAACCGCGCGAACTGAATCCAGCGGAACGTATTGGCCTGAAGCCATTCTGGTTGCTGCAATATTGCTATATGCTCCCGGATCTCCAAAATATCCTATTTTCAATAAAGGATTATATAATTTAAATATTTAAAATTGATTAAAATCATACAGATCAGGTTCCTCAGGTTTCTTTTTTCCGGATTTATATTCATCCGAATCCATACGCCTGTAAAGCCATATAAGAAATATTATAATTGGCACTGCAGGTATCCACATATAAAGAGAATATAACGGATGTGGGGATCGTTCCAGAATAATTTCAGATGTTTCTATTGCTCCTGCAAATGCAAGTTCTATTACGACAAAGATATACATATATATGATTTTCATGTAATTGGTTTTTAGTTTCTTAGTTAGTAGATAATACAATATATATACGCTTGTGCTTACGGCAACAGCATATGCCGGGAGTTCCAGCCAGGAATGTGGAAACATCATAAGGCTTGCAAATATTGCAAAGCCATTAATATGTGTCGCAGTTCCTTCCACTGCAATTACACTGGCTGTTGATATTATTGAAAAACCGAACATGAGTATTCCTATTACAGGTATGAATTCTATTGTGGCAATAAGGAGGTTATGAGGAAATATGCTTAACCACATGGGAAAAAATGACTGTGAAACTATTGCATGATCCTGGGATTTAAAACTGGAATAAAGTGCAGGATTGTGTATTGGCAGAGATGATATTATAGCGAATCCAGCGAGTTCTATGATAAATGATAATATAAATATACGTCTTAGTCTTGGCATCTTCAGTTCCATGTAATCCATATCTCAATTATATTATTTATATTTTGGTTGGAAGTTTA
>NZ_KI542723.1:0-1933 GCF_000496155.1 Ferroplasma sp. Type II | reverse complement strand
AAAATCCCGCCTGTAGAGTATTTCAGCACCGAGAATAGACCCCNCAATGGGTGCCTTGAATATTGTCCCTATTCCTGCGCCGATTCCCACAGCTACAGCAATTCTCCTGTCCTTGGGACTGAGTCCAAGAATGTCGGCTAGAAAGGACCCTATTCCGGCAGCTATAAGCGCTGTAGGCCCTTCCCTGCCCGCACTTCCACCTGACCCTATAGTTATGGCAGAGGCTATTGTTTTTACCAGTGGTGTTCTGCGCTTTATTTTTCCATGGTTATAATGAAATGCCCTTATAGCTGCATCTGTTCCATGCCCTTCTGAAGATGGATCAAATGTATATATTATAAAGCCGGTAATAAGCCCACCAGCTGCCACCACTACGGGTATAAGATAATAACGCAGTGCATAAAAATGGTAAACCGCAGATCCCCCTTCACCTAATGGATGTGGTATTGACATACCCACAATATGTGTAAAGAAAATAATTTCAAAAAGTCTGATTGCGAAAAAAAATGCCAGCGAGCCCAGGCCAGCGAACACACCAATTATGGCACCGACAACGAACCAGCGCTGAAAATATGGAAGTGATGATAATTTAAGGTTCATCTTATACCCCCAGAGAGGCGCCATGCGGAATACTGGGGAGGAATTGTGTAGTGAATATCAATCCCTTTCCAAATTTTACCAGTTTAACCTTCTTTCTGCTTATATCCATCTTCTTTTCTTCTCCGTTTATAAGGATTGATTTTCCATATAGAACACCCCTTGTGTGTATGTATCTCCCCGGTCTAACTTCTGCTTTTCTTTCATATTTTTCACTATATTTTTTAAAACCCTCTAATCAACAAGAGATAAAAATACATGAATAAGGGCATGTTAGTAAGGTCTATAAATGTTATTTATATAAATTTTGGGATTATAAAAATTTATCAACGAAACACATCATTTTTCGTCTTTCACGAAATATTCCTTAAGTTTATCTGAAACCATATTTACTGATGTTTTTAACAGGGCAGCTGGCGACCATGGAATAAGCAATTCAGGGTTCATCAGACGGAACCAGTAGTTCTCGCTTATGTTCTCAACCATATATCTGGATCTGTACGCAAGTATAAATTCGCCAAAAACAGATTTATAATATCTGTATGGTTCATATATAACTGGCTGTACATATTTGAAGTTCAGATGCTGTACATATTTTCTTGCTATCTCTATATGAGCCAGCATTTTAGAATATCCTGGAAAATACGAATCGTTATATACTCTCATATGCAGCTCCCATGGAGCTTTTATAATTTTAGAAATTCCATAATCCTCTCCGTGATCAAAACTTGGAGTGGCATTTGCAAAGCCCCTGTGTATCTTAAGATATTGTATTACCATATCAGATTTGTTTTCTGGTATCAAAAGTGAAAAAGATTCCTCATCCTTTACAGTGTTCCTGTCTATATATATGCTTTTGTTATCCTTAATCTGAATGTTTTTCGGAAACAATATATACGACATTATAACCCTTATCACATTATATAATAAAATTTTTCCTAAAATAAGGTTATAACTGTTACATGCGGAAATAATCCATCTACTTATTTTGTGCAAACATATATTTATTAATATTGTATGATTTTACCAGTATGGATTTGGAGGAATACAAAAACCAAGGCATAGCAGCCAGGAAGAACATAGATATTAACCAGATTAAAGTAATAGGGGAGGGCATACTAAATTCTTTTAAAAACAATGGAAAATTAATTGTTTTTGGAAACGGAGGATCAGCCGCCGATGCACAGCATTTCGTAGCAGAACTCACAGGACATTTCATGAAAGAAAGAAAGGCCCTCCCGGCAATAGCATTGACAACCAATACTTCATCCCTCACAGCAATAGGAAACGACTATTCATATGAGGATATATTCTCAAGGCAGATTCAGGCATATGC
>NZ_KI542722.1:1824-45563 GCF_000496155.1 Ferroplasma sp. Type II | reverse complement strand
AAGTATCCTCAATTGGATAACCCTCACCTTCGGGTTCAACTCCGTCTCTTCTTTTATACCCCTTGGGATATTTGATATATTGTTTATTAAAAATAAAGTCGTTTGGATTTTTTGTATAATATAAGATAACGTCGTGGTTTCTTATCCAGTTAGAAGCTTTTGACTTGTATCCAGAGATCCATCCAATTCTCCATATTATTTCACGTTGAAATTTTCCAGATCTGAAAACTTCATCTAAAACCACTTTGACGTAATGACTACGTTTTTCGTCAAGATGAATATATATACTACCATTATCTGATAATATTTCTCTCAAAAATATGAGTCTTTTTCTTAGAAATTCAACAAATTCTGCCCCGCTTAATTTATCAGAGTATGCTTTTTCCCCGTTTCTACCAGAGAAGTCTTGAGTCGTTGCAAATGGTGGGTCAATATATACAAGTTTCACACCTTCTGTCCCGTCTTTGTTTTTTAACTTGCCATCATATTTTAGCTTTAGCAAAAATTTCAGTGCTTGAAGATTATCTCCAGAAATAAGCATGTTATTCCAATCTTCATCTGATATTTTTCCGAATTGCATTACGGGCTGGAATGGCATTGCCATCGTGTCTGCTAGGATATCTTCTTCCCTTTCCTTTATGCCGTATTTTAACTCAATCTCTTTTGGCTCTTCTTTTGGCGGAAATAGTAAATTCTTGAAAGTCTCAGGTATCCTCTCGTTTTTCTCAATCCTAGCTATTAACTCTCTCTTTAATTCACCATCAAGCTGCATTTTATCCCTCTTTAAAGATCGGTCATCTATTCCTTATTTGAAATAGATAACCCATACTCATAGCCTCTTTCTTAGCTCTCCAGATACAATAGACTCATCCGATAATAATATTTGTGACTCCATTGTATAATATCTGCCTATCTTCTTCTTGATGAGCGTGATGAGACCAAGATTCTGCAGGTAGTTCACGCTCTGGAAGAACGTTGACTTGCTCACTCCTCTGAGGAGCATGTTGCCTGACGCTGAAACTTCGGAATATGCCCTGTTAGTATCCTGGTTCTTGATCAGGGCTGCCAGTATCAATAAGTCCCGGTCTCCAAGGTTCTTCAGTGTTTCGCCCTCCACTTCCACATAGGCCTGCTTCAGGGCAGTTCTTACGGAATCATCGTCCCACTTGTTCAGCCTGCCGATAATTTCCAGTGCCTTGATGCCTATCCTTGCATCGCTCCTGTAGTCCCTCACAAGCATCGCCGACAATAAACCCAGAGACTCCTTGTCGTATTTGTTAAGGCCCTCGTCAGCCCTCATCTTCAGTATCTCCCTGATCTCATCTGAACTGTATTCATGGAATACGATGTGATCCGGCTGCAAAGAGCTCTTGACGCTCTCATCGTTCATGTCTTTGTACCAGTACACCTTCTGCGTTAAGAGGATAAGATTGGCCCTGGTGTGTCTGGTTAAGTGATACAATATGTCATAGTCCTGGAGAAAATCGACTTCGTCAAGGATAACGATGGATTTTCCGGAAAGCATGGAATCGAACCTGCTCTTCACCTCATCGATGTCGTGGCCTCTGCTGTCAATTCTCGTTAGCTTGCGGTAAATCTTTATGGATGTGGGGTTTTCTCTTGCGTTTACGTAGAAAAACGGTATGGATTTGCTTTCCCTGAACGCAGATGCTATTGTCAGCGCGCTAAGGGTTTTTCCTGAGCCCTTGGAACCATATATGATTATGTGCCTTGGAAGGTTCAGGTTCACATAATCAGCAAGGTCGTTTGTTACCTTGTTCAGTTCACTTCTTATGAGGATTCTTGGCGGCTTGAAGTCCATGTCGAAGATTATTGCACTCTTTATGTTGCTCGTCTCTTTGGCTCTCTCCTTCACCTTCTCCTCCACAAACGATATGGGATCTTTCATGGACATTGGATTACCCTTGCAGCTATTTGATTGGACACGCAAAATTCTTAAGACTTCCGAACGAGCCGAATATCGCAGTGTTGCAAAATGGTAATTTCATATCTTGGAGAGAGAGTGTGAGAAAACGAGTGAGGCTTCCAGATAAGATGATGCTGTTCAAAAAATAACAAAATTCCATTTTTCTGGTATGTTATGTTCATTGTATCAGTTATATAATATATATAAGAAAACCGCTGACGCGTTCGGCGACTCTCTCTCTTTCTGGTCAGTTAGTGGTTTTCCCTCAGAATCCTCAGTATCGGAGTGGTGGAGCATTCAAGGGACTTCGCTATGGCTCTTGCTGATAATCCCTTTTGCTTTAGTTCGATTACTTTTCTTCGGTCTATGAAGGTGCCGCTTCTGGTCTTCAGGGGAGGTCTTCCGAATTTGACACCCCTGATCTGTGCCTGTTCCCTGCCTGCCTTTGTTCTGGAATTGATCATGTTCCTCTCAAATTCAGCGAATGCGCCCAGAATCTGCAGGAGGAGCCTACCATTAGGTGTTGTGGTATCTATGCCTGGGTCATTGACGCTGACGAATCCTACGCCATTCTGGTCAAGGTATTCAAGGGTTTTCAGCAGATCTGATAAAGAGCGGGCAAACCTGTCTATCTTGGAAACAATAACAATCTGGGGCATTCTGTCGAGCGATTTGAGCATCCTCTCGAATTCTGGCCTCAGCGTATTCTTGCCTGACTTCGCCCTGTCTTCAAATATCTCCAATTCGTAGCCTTTCTGGCCTGTATACTTGCTGATTGCCTCCTTCTGCCTCTCATTTGAGCCCTGCCTGACCTCTTCTATGGTGCTTGCCCTGACATAGGCAAAAGCAAGTGTCATTTAAATCATAGAATTTAGGGACGCATATGTTATTAAAATCCAGTGTTTAGTAGCGTTACTAAAATTACAAGTTTAGTGACAGTTATGTTATGAGCTATTGCTTTTCAAGGCTCTTCGTTTTGAGTATCTTCTTAGAAGCGCCAAAACTCCAATAACCCAGAGAGCAGCGTAGAATACAATGTTTACCAGTGAATTAGAGTTCATGTACTTAAACAGGTAGTAAAGGCCAACCGTCAAAGCCACCAGACCCAATACTGCGATGGAAGTGGAAATGACAAAGTATTCTCTCCGGTTTAACATTTGAGGCATAAACCCTCCCTTTCCAGCGACTTTGCGGTTATCTCAAGGTTGCATGAATTGTGTTGGCTGCACCATTCCTGACATTTTTTTACGTCTGACTTATACTTGTAATGAAGTTTGCAAATTTCACATTGGTAGATGCCTGATTGTTGCTCTTTCACAATTATCACTTGCCCATTTTTCCAAGGTTTTCCCTGGTTCCCTTTAGGGCACGAAAAATACGCTCCTCCTTTGGTGTATGCTCGCCTATTATTGAGAAAAATTCATCATCGGTGTCTATCTTTCCTTGGAGATAAAGGTCTGAGGCTTCCTTCAGCTTCTGTTTATATTCGTCAGTGTCGGAATCATCCACTATAGTGCTATAAGTGAACTTAGGTTTGGAGCTGGAAACAAAACTTCTGCCCCAGCCAGTCTTAAACCTGATAGACTGCCAGGTAATTACCACAGCAGCGAAGGTTAAAGCATCAAACAGATAGTAAAGCGGTGTGTAAAATGGTGATGAACTTGGTATGAAGTAGAGAACTGAAAAGAGGACAAAGAAGTCGACAACTGCCACTATTATCAACGGAATCCAGCGTGTAAATCTACCTGAGAATGTCATTATCTCCCCTCTACTCACATAAGGCATATAATGCCTTGATCGTTAAACACTCGATCATTTTAGAACTTTACGTTAGTGGTTAACCATCACTTTGTTAACCGTTTTCGGATTTCAGTTTCTACGATTTCCATGTCTTTGCCCTTCTCCTCAGATATCCTGTTAAGATCGTTGCGCCATTTCTTTATGAGTTCTTCATTCCCGAAGTATTTCGCGAACCTTCTGTACGTTTCATACTGCTTTTCAGTGACTTTAAAGCCTATAGTCTTCGTGTATCTCACCACTGCTTCGCTTGTTTCTGCACCAGAGTGCGTGTTCTGTGATATGAGACTGTCCAATCCTCTCTTCTTGATATCTGCCATCATTTCACCTTGACTATTCTTTCAATTTCCCTTGCAAGTGCAATATATGACTTTGAAGCAGGCGCGGTTTTCCGATATCTCACAACAGGAGAGCCTACCATTGTGGAATCCGTTATCGTCACATTCCTTGGGATAACTGTCTTAAGCAGGTTCTTTGAGTAGTGTTTCTTGACATCTTCAAGAACCTCTTTGGACGACCGCGTCCTTGAATTGAACATCGTAATAACCAAGCCAAGCAGTTTCAGGTTTCTTGATAGCCTCGAATTCACGAGTTCTATGACTCTCATGAGTTGGGTTAATCCCTCCAAAGCGAAGAATTCTGCCTGCACTGGTATAAGCACGTAATCTGATGCAACTAGCGAGTTGATTGTGAATATACCCAAGCTTGGTGGTGTGTCTATGATGATGAAGTCGTATTTTCTGGATATCCTCTTTAGCTCGTTATCAAGGATGTATTCACGGCCAATCTTTCCGGTTAGCTCTACCTCTGCGCCTGCAAGATCGATTGTGCTGGGAACTATATCGATTCCATCCTTTCGGATGATTGCATCCTCAATCCTGCCGTTGAGCATAACATCGTATATTGTGTGCTTTTGGTTCGCTTTGTTGATACCAAAATGAGTGGTTAGATTTCCCTGCGGGTCGATATCAACCAGAAGCACCCTGTGTTTCTTTGCAAGCAAAGCTCCCAGGTTCGCTGCAGTTGTCGTCTTTCCGCAACCTCCCTTCTGGTTGGCAATGGAGATGATCATTGATTGAACTTGGAAGCAAAGAGTTATAAGTTTATGGTTAACCTTTTTGGATTAACGGTTAGCGGTTAATTCATAAAACGAGCTTGTTTTATTCAACAGCATAGGTTCCTAAAATTCCTCACCCCGTTTGTATTTTCTGAATGCCTGGATACCACCTTGAATTACCAATCTGACAAGTCCAGCTATGAAGGAAAGAACTGCAAAGACGATCAATGGACCCCATACCACAAAGGTAGCATCCATAGAAATGGCTACCAAAGCGAGAGGAAAGAAGAACAAAGTTACTGCAAGACTCATAATCCCAGTCCTAAAGAACCATCCATATTCACGCCTCATAAGGAATAATGTGCCAAACATAATGGCAATCATTGAAAATACAATTGGGAAGACCAATGGAAGGCGAGCAATAAAAGAAGAGCTAAAATTTAGATGAATTGAAAGATATATAGATAGGTAAACTAGTCCCAACCCAATCAGATAAGACACCATCGCATAGAAAGGATGAATTTTATTGGTAGGGTGAATTGAAACCACTTAGATCAACTCTATTAACCTGTTTTTGCGTACGGTTACGATACCTGTTTATCTCTTTCCAGGCCTGTTGTTCCAAATGTTGCCTGCTCTTTCCTGCAACTTTCCACTCCTAGCTCCCAGAATTGTACCAACAAAAACTAATATCACGGATATAACGAATGCCAGCAATCCATACAGGAAGAAATTAGCCCAAATAACAGTTGCCAGATTTGAACTTCCATAGTAATTTCTGATTAACCAGCCTGACACCATTACAATCAATGACGCTATGAAGAGAAATGTCCCAACAGTCATTACCCGGTTTATAGGATGAAATCCAACCATTTATTCACCTATTCATGTTAGGTCTTTAGACTATATATATCCATAACTCAAGGAAAAGAGGATAGAAGGCTATGATAACACTCCCTTTTCAGGCTCTGTTAGCATCTCTCTTAATGAATCCATTGTCATTACCATGACTCTTTCTCCAAGTCCCTTATATTTGTCTATAAGCTCCCTGTTGGGAACAACAATTATCACCCTCAAGTTAGTTCCCACTATTCTTTCTTTCAAGTCTTCCATGCTATGCTTCAAGCCCGTCTCGATTTCCACCATGAAGAAATCTGTCTCTATGTCAAATGCTCCTCTTTCTCCGGTGGTCGATATCCTGTTTACGGATACACCAAGCTCGTTTAGGATGTCAACTGCCTGGCTCTGCATTCCTGTGTGGAGATTAGAGAGGTTGGGGCTCTTCGAATAGTACATAACGATTGGTTTGCCATCCCTGAGGTATTTGACCCTGCCAACTTCATTGTTGTTCTTCATTTCTTCAAGAATGGTCTTTATTCCGAGTTTTGCCTGATCCTTGCTGATTCCGTATTTCGCCGATATTTCCTTTCCCATTTCGGTTGCATAGGACATTCTTTCGCTGAGAATCTGCAGAATCTCCTCCTTGTAGTCTATGTCCTTCCCTCTCCCTCCGGCTCCCTCTTCCATCCTTTCTTCCCTGACCGCTGCAAGAATCTTCTGCGTTTCTCTGTATTCATTGCCGTCGGAAATGTATGTCAGCACCGGAGTGAACGCCTGGCTCTCAGGGAATTCTATGTCCGTGAACTGTCTAGGCTGCAGCACTGAGACGGAAAATCTTACAAGCTGGTTGTAGGACAGAATCTGCAGGTCTGCATCTCCCAACTTGAAAGTGAACTTCGTGCCGAAGTTTGCCCTCATCTCCGGCAGTATGTCGATAAGATTCTGCGTTATTATCCACAGCATTCCCTTGTCCCTTATCTCGCGGGACATAACATCAAGGATGGTGTGATATGACTTGGTAAGCCTGTGGGCCTCGTCAATGCATATGAGAGCGTCTTTTCTTTTGCGCTCTTCCATTTCCCTGTATATCTGCCTCAGCATAAGCTCGGCATAAAAGTTCTGGGCCTGCTTTGTCGGCAACGTTGAGAAGTCGAACACGGTGCTCTCATTCGCAAGTTCGACATTCCCCATGTCCTCTATGACCAGTGATTTGACGTTCTGCTCTATGGCGTTGAGCGTTTCAATCTGGTTCTTCGATGCGGATTTCCTCTTCTCGCCGATCGTTTTCATGAAGCTCCTCCAGTCTGAGCTCTGCGACGCTATCTCCTGCAAAAAGGCAGGAGTCTGCTGCAGCTGTATTCCGGAGCTTACTTTCTCACCGAAAAATGCCGTCATATAGGCCTCGGAGAAGGCGTTTATGTCCCTGAATGGATTTGGCAAACACTCTTTTGCATCTATCACTGGTATTCCAAGGTGTACCTCATGGTCATCGGGCTTGAATGAGAATATTATTCTCTGCCTGTCCTCGAATTTAGAGAGCAGGTGCATGGTGAGGTAGCTCTTTCCCTGTCCGGAAACGCCCGTAATTGATACGTTCCTGTTTCCCTTATGCTCAATGTAATCCCTGAGATTTGTCGCTTTTGCTGAGCATTCATCTCGCTTGAACTTGCCTCTTTCCATATCGGGAATGATGATGTATGCAATTGTTGTGTGGCCGGCAAAGCGCTTCAGTCTCCTTGACAGGTCGTAGAACATTCTTTCCTGATTCCTCAGCGGCAGCTCAATGAGGGGTTTGGAAAGCACCCTTCTTGCATTTATTAGCTCAGAGAAGCCATATTCTCTCATAACCCTATTCTGGTCTTCCAAATATTTATTCATATCCGGCTACCTTTTTATTATGTATCGTCTGTGAGGATTGAGCGTAATTGTGTAATGTTCCACCTTTACAGTGCGCGTTTCTACCAGGTATACGAGGGCAATGATCCCTATGATCCCTGCGAGAACTATGGAGTATTCCAGGCCCAGAACAAGGTAGACCAGGCAAGCGGGAATTCCGAATATCACTGCAAAAATGATGACGTATGCGAGGAGTACGAGAGCACAGTACAGCAGGACAAGGGCTCCTATGAAAGCCAAAATAAAGCCTGCTATTCCTATAGTCTCGTAAAACAGGTTTCCCGAAATTGTCATCGCAAGCAGCAAGGACCAGAGACTCTGCCATACCATGCCTGTTACAAATACGGCAACGGCGGTGATCAGGAATCCGAAGGTTGCTGCATCTTCGTCCATGATTACCTCTGCGCCCTGAATCTCCTGTTCGGGGTCAGCGTCGCGGATATTGAGGCTTCTTCGCGTTTAAATATGAGGCCACGTCTCGTTATCACTAGATCCATTCTCAATACAGGATTCGATTCGTATTCCACGTAGCTTATGTCGGGATTCCGCTCCATGAACTCCCTGATGGCTGCGATCTGTCTCCTGTCTTCGAGCTCATACTGGTTTACCGTGTTCCCGATTATGGTCTCCTGCAATCTCTCAAGAGTGCCTTTCTTTTGCGGATTGGCAATCTCATATCTTACTATTTCAGGCTGGGAGCCTTCAAAATATTCAGGCTCACTGCCGTTCACAACCACTCTTCTCATTTTACTCATTTTCATTTCCTCCATGGAAGAAAGCAAGCCATGTCTGCGCCTTTGCCAGGAATTCTTCTTTGGCAAGAATGTCCGGCTCTGAAAGCAGTACCCTGGTCAGCAGATGATCCGGGAATTTCTTTGCGAAGTTTGCCTTCAGTTTTGCAACACTGACTCTTCTGGCATCTTCCATACATATGTATTGAGAAGAGCGGCTTTATCCTCAAAAGATAGGATTAAATACTAGGGAACTGCATCTTTTCTTCTCTTCCCGTAGGCAAAAGGAAAGCCTTTCCAGTCTTTGTACTCGTTGGCATCAAGTTTTCTTCTGAAGAAACCGTAGTAGGTTCCGCAGTTCAGGCAGTAGTATTCAGAGGTTTCCATGAAATTTCTTGCAAAAAACAAGAACTCTGCCTTGTTCATATCCTTAAGGACGTTCTTGAACTTGCATCTTCCACAAAAAAACACAGTTTTCAGTCTTCTGCTTTCATCAGTGCCATAGTAAAGGTTGGCTACCTTAACCCACATTGAGAATAGCTCGGATATCTTCTCCTTTGTAAGGAGATCGTCATGTAGAATGAACTCCCTGTTGACAAAATACACTTTTTTGTTCTTATGGATGTCATACTCAACATTGAGCATTCTCCACTTCTTCGCGAGACCATTGATGTGGTTCCAGTAAAACTTTCTGTCCTTTCCAAATTCTTCCTGAAGTTTATCAATCAGCTTGGCTTGTATTGGTGTAATTCCAAGAAGGTTGAAAATATTGAGGATTCCAATAACCCTGGCATCCCAGATGTCGGGTAGAGTGTAGTAGAATATGCTCCGGAATCCTTCTACAAAATAGTTAGCCCATATCTCGTTCTTAGGAAGCTCTTTCGGTATCTCCAACTTGCTTGTTAAAACGGCATTTTCATTATAGTTTTTACGCTGAGAAACATGCAAAGATTTCATTGTGATCAGCAATCAAAATCAAGTTGACCTCTTTTCATCCTCAGCGCTAATACCACTTGATGAAATGGACAGTGCAACAAAATGAGCACTGTTTCCAACTACATAGGCCATGTCGAAAAAGTAGAGAGAGTCAGAGACGTTCTTTGACATGAATGCCATAATATTGATTATCAAAACAACAAATGATACGGTGATCACAAGAATGATATGATATTTGTAACGATTCATAAGTGCTCTCTTAGTCTTTTGGTCGTTTGTTCCTTTTGACCAAGTATGCATCTAGAAGGAAATATATTCCCGCAAGAATGGAGAACGATGCAATTACCGTTCCAAAAGACTCACTGTTATGAACGATAAATAATGAGGATAAATCTGCAATACCTGAGATAAGGAATATGCCTCCAAGAACTAAAAGAAATACTGCCCTAATTCTTTGCTTTTCTGTAAGCACTTAAACCACCCTGAATGAATAATCTAACCATCGCAGCGAAAATTAACATTATACCAATTACAAATGAACCTGCCCATACTAAGGATTTTACTCCCAAGTAAAATGCTAGAATACCGAACGAAAATAAAGTGATTCCACCAACTAAACTCATCATGCCAGTTCTGAAAAACCAAGGGGAGTCTTTTTCCATTATAAAAATAACTGCCACACCAATAGAGGCTATGGAAAAAACCAATGGCAAAACTATTGGCAATGCCGATATGAAATTTCCATTAAACTTTAGGTTGTTAGATAGAAATATTGACACATATAGAAGAGCTAAACCAACAATATAAAAAAGAAGGGACTTATAGATGTTCTCATATCGCATATTTACTTCCCTTTTCTCAATCTTATTAAGCCCCAGTGCAACATTGAATTACATTATACGCATCCTCAGTGCACTCTCCTGCTTTATAAATACAATAGGCACACGCAAGAACATCAAGACTAAAGCATATAAGACAAGCAGGCAACGTTAAAAAATCAAAGCAAGCTGCAAGACAATCTGGTAAAACTAGACACTCTGCGCATATCTCCTCAATGTCAGGAACACTAAGAACGCAATCCGTGAGACTCAATGCATTCTCCAGGCAACATGTAAAATTAAAATCCATTAAGGTCACCTTGTAAGATAGTTCCATCACATCAATTGCCTTCAATTTATTTCGATTGCTTTCATATGCTTCAGGAAATGCGCTCAGAAGAGACTCCATTTTACTGTAAATCCACTTTCTCTTTTCTGAGGCACCATTATCTAATTTATTTATAACAAAACTTAAGTCCTTTGCAACCGATAAAAAGTCTCCGTTATAATTTATGCTTATAGGTAAAGCGAAAAGGTCAACATGGGTTGGGTCCTTTGGTGAAACGTTGATAGATAGAAACAATGCACCTTTGTTGTTTTCAAGTGGAACTATATTCCCTTCTAAGTATATTATGGCCTCATCATCGGCAATCTCAAAGTATAATGAATAAGCTTTTCCAGACTGAGATATTTTTTTCTCTGAAAGTTCATAATCCATCTCTCGAAATGATAGGGTGTAATTTTGAGTTTTATCAGAAAAAATTAGAGAAATGTTTTTCACACCGCTATTAGCAAACGTTTGAGGCGTTTGAATTTTTGGGGAGATCTTTCTAGGTTTCTTGTAAGTAATAACCTCAGTTTTTATTTCATCTTTATCCTTTGTCACTCGTACTACTTCTGACATTGTGAGTTCCTGCTTTCTGCTACCCATAATAAAAGAAGCAAATCATCTTATATAAATATATTCACATTTATTAGCAAACCCTGTGGTTCAGAGCATTTTTTAATATATAGAAGATGCGCCGGGATTTGATTAACGTTTTGAGGGGATACTTACCAAAATAGCACAATCTGCTCTGTAGCACATTAGTCACATTTCAAAGGTTATTACAGGTATTACTTGTTACAAGTGTAACATTTTGGGGGCAGTGTCTTTTAGTTTAATAGGAATTACTGCTCTTCCAGAAGCTCCACCATCTGCTTATTGATTCCTTTCCTATCCTCCCGTTCATTTCGTGAGAAAACGTGAGACCGCTGTACTTCATTCCAATAGTCATAGTCTATTCTGCTATTCCTCCTTTCTTTTTTGATTAATCCTTAACTCCACGTTTTTTGTGTAATAGGGAGCACATATTCCCGTACTTCAATATCCGTAGAATGCCTGTTGTATGACTTCTCTGCTTATTAGCGGAAGATTCATATACATATTACGTATACTACGTAATATGGCTGAACTACCGGAATGGGTTAGAAAATACAAGACAAAGGGTGTTGAGATCCGGGTTTCCGGACCGAATTACTATGCCTATGAGATGAGCAGTAAATGGAATCCGAAGAAGAAGAGGGCGGACAAGATAACTGGAGAGTATCTCGGTGTTGTTACCAGGGAGGGAATCGTTAAGCCCCGTTCCATAGGAATGGTCAGAACAGATTACGAGTACGGGAACATTGCACTTCTCCATGGAATAGCAGATAGGACAATCATACCTGTCCTCAAGGAGATATATCCCACCATGTGGGAACGCATCATCTCGTATGTCATATTGAGGAATATACAGCCATTGCCCATGAAATCCATACACTATCTATACGAGAAGACATACCTCTCTAAAATTATGGGTGAGAGCATGTCTCCAGATTCACTGTCAAAAATGCTCTCTTCGCTTCCGGAAGATCAGAGCATAAAGGTCATGCAGAGTCTGACTGAGAAGGGTGAATACGTTCTCCTGGATTCAACAGCAATATTCTCCCGTTCAGAAAACCTGTCATTCCTTGAACTGGGACACAATTCAAAGGGCATGCATCTTCCACAGATCAATGTGATGATGCTCTTCTCATCAACGAGAACCATGCCCACCTTTGTCAGGATACTGCCGGGATCCATAGCGGACGTTTCCGCCATGGCAAACACAATTGACATGGCCGGTGTTGAAAGATGTGTCATAGTCGCTGATAAGGGATTCTTCTCTGCTGATAATGTGGACAAACTTAAGAAGAGACATCTCAGCTACATCATACCCCTGAGGAGAAACTCATCACTCATACCGGAACCTGAACACTTCATGGGTGTGTTCAGCTATGACGGGAAACCCGTGAAGTACTGGAAGCGTGAGAATGATGTTTACGTGTTTGAAGATCCTGTTCTGCGATCTGAGGAGGAGAAGGACTTTCTCCTGAGAATTGAAGAGAATAAAAGAAGCAAGAAACAGTATGATGAAAACGAGATCAATTTTGGAAAGCTGTACCTTTTTTCAGATCTCAATGAGGAACCTGAGAGAATATATCGCCTGTATAAACAGAGAGAATATGTGGAATACGCATTCAATGTGTACAAGAATGATCTGGAGGCGGATAGATCATACCTCGGGGATGACCACATGCTTTTCACATACATGTTCCTCAATCTTCTGTCGCTGTACCTTCACTTCCAGATTCTCAACATACTGGATGGAAAATACAGCGTCAGGGATGTTCTGCTGATACTGTCAAGGATCAAGATGTACCAAATGGAAAAGAGTGAGATCATGAGCGAGATACCTAAAAAAGCAAAAGATCTGGTATCATATCTGAAGATTGATCTTAGCATATTACGTAAAAATGCTTGAGTTAAGGATTAATACCATCTATTTCCACAACCCCTCATACTTTTCTTTCAGGTTATTGAGTTCCTGTCCTCCGCTCAAATTTGATACTGTTTTCAAGATAGCGGTAAACAAAGGCAAGAGCAATCATTATCACTAATGAAGGCAACGCCGCATACAGTGCAAAGTCCCTGAAACTAAGATAGGCATTTGCTACAAGCACATAAACTATGAAAAATATGGCCATCCCACCTATGATATACCTGTGAACGTGTTTTGAAACCATTTTTCACTTCCTCTTTGAATTTTCAAAGAGTTCTCTCATTCTCTCTTGTCTTGAACCGCTTTTTAGGCTTTTTATATATCCGACTGTTCCCACAATTACGATTACCGGTAACAAACCCAGATCAATAAAGGCCAGAACATGTGAATGTATGACCATTATCGCAATTGCTCCGATTAATAAAAACGCTATGAAGAGGAAACCTGCGATAAGACTCAAATAACTAACTGGTTTATGATATTTTACCACTATAATCATCCCACGTTAATGTAAACTATCTAGCATACACCTACCTTTTGGCATATGTACTCGGCTCCCACGCTACAACCGTAATCTGTTATTTCCTCTATTGCCAGGGCGCAGAGAGAGGCACAAATTGATAGACAGATAAGGTAACCGATTAAGGTTTCAACAAATAATAAGCAAATATCTCCTGCTCCCGCAACACATACGTCCGCACATATCTCATCCGAAGGTATGCCGTCTGCCAATTCCTCGCATATTTCCTTAACTAATGCCTGACAAATGTCGCATTGAATAGATGGATCATTGCTTGAGTATGTTTTATTTGATACCACTAATGTTGTGTCTATCGGTTTACTATTCCCGCAACAAGCTTTTCCCTCACTAATTCCTACAATTTTTAGCTTTGAATCATTTATATTCTTTTCCATTGTATTTATGGAGTATGTTGCTTTCCCAATATTTTTTCCATCGAATATAGTATAGTTGATTGTGTGATTACCGTTTACATCTCCTTTCAATACTTGCGTTCCTTGAATTAGTTTTGGTTTCTCTCCCTCAATCTCTATAAAGATAGAGGCTTGCTGGATTCTTGCTCCCTTTTCCGTGCTTTCATCAAAATGAAGCACCTTTACGCTCTTAATTTTCTTTGCCATAAGGCTAATAATCAAATCATCATACATATATATATTCCTATTTTGTATGCGGTCAGTCTTTTGTGACATACCCTTATGTCCACTTCATACGGAGCCTTGAAATTAAAGGAAATAGTAACAAAATAGAAGATTTAGTTTTTGCTTAATTGAATTTTGCCCAATACATAACAAGAAAGTCGGTGAAATACAAGCTACACGTACGAAAATAGCAAATTCATTTATTGGGAAATAGTAGTAAGCAACTTGGTCATAAATGAAAACGGCTATAACGAAAGTGAGTATGATGTATCGAGGTAAGTTTGATTGCATCCAGTTCGCCCTACTGTTTTTTCCCAGATTTTCCAAATATTTCACTTGTTCTCTTTTGGAGTTTACCACTTTTTGCTCCTAGGATAAGGCCTATAGCGAGAACTACCAATGAAATCAGGAATGCCAGTCCTCCGTAGAGAAATGTATAAGCAAGAACAGTTCCGTTGGAGTGAAAGACTGCCCCGATTGCCAAAACTACAAGGGATACAATAAAAAGTACCGTTCCTACGGTAATTGTTCTATTTATAGCATGAAATTTTACCATCGCATCATCTCATTTATAATCATTCTTGAATTTCTTAATGAAGTCAAGCATTTGTTCCTCCTTCGATCCATGCTTTCCAATATAGTTGTAAAAGCCTTCCTCGTCTAATTCTCCGGCGATATACTTATTCGCAGCTTCGTTAAGTTTTCTTGTATGTTTTGTTGTTCCGTAAGGCTTCCTGATGAACAGATTACTGTATTCTACGGTCTTTCCGTCAGGGGATTTTACCGCACCTGGCAGATCAGAGAGAATATCGTGATCAGTTTTCCACATTCTGGTACCCTGAATCCTATTTTGTCTCACCACTCTTGTGAAGCCCCCTGAGCCGAGTATTCCAATAACCGGATTTACTCCATAATCTCGAGTCCTGAAAGCACCATATAAAAGAAGTGAAAGACCTATCCCAAATGGTACAAAGAATCCAAGAAAAGAACCAAGATAACTGTATATTAGTATCTTTGGATACTTTAGAGAGACCACGAGATCGACGATCATTATTGCGATACCAACACTCACGTATGCCAGCCTATATCTCATCGAGATTTCACCTTAAATTATATGAAAGATCTTTGTTAGCAGTTGTAACCCTGCCATTTGAGTTCAGTCCGCTTCCCTCAACATGGACAATTTTCTTCCCATTGATTGTGTCAATGTACTTTGTCTTGAATTTATTGGTTATTGTTTTCCCGCTATGCTGTATTACGTATGTAATCGAGGCATTTGATGAAGTTTCTCCTTCGATAATATACTTCCAGTTAAGGATTGCTCCAGGGCCCTCTTTAAATTGCACGACCGTAACTCCCTCGGTTACGTTTGTTGCTCCTACCTTGTAGGTCTCAGTATGTGGCACGCTTATTTTAGTAATTTTCCTGCCTTTTGCATCAAAACAATTACTGCAGCTCATAATTTATGAAAAAAATCATTGTATAAAAATGTTTTCATATTATATATTGCGGCATAAGAGCATAGAAATAATCGCATGTTTCTGCTTTTGTCACTTTAGCTAAAGGAGTTATGTTTATTACTTTCATGCATAATGCGAACGAGAGCCTATAACTCTATGTACTTTCATTTATCGAAACCTATATAGTCGGACTAAAACGGCATTTTCATTATAGCCTTTCCGTTGGGCAAAACAGCCTGAAACTCGTATCCTTCGCCGAGGAGCTTTTCTATCTCATTCATGGGAACGAGCTTCTGCTTTGAGCCATTGCTTGCCATTGCTCCTGCGACCTTGTCCCTGAGGAGCTTCTGGAAATCCTCTGTGCTTGTCTCTGCAAGATTCATCTTGTCGATTTCATCCTGCCTGTATCCTACAGCAGAAAGCAGTTGCTGCTGCAAATACAGCCTTGCGTTTTCCTCGGATACATCGCTTATCCTAGTTTCAAGAAACTTTGTGGATTTGCTGTAAGATTCCCTAATTTCATCGATGATATCCGGCGGCAATCGCTTGTTTGTTGAATAGCGGGCCTCAATGTCGCCCTTGTGGCCCATGATGAACTGTCTCCAGGGATGCGATATGAGGCCTCTTGACTCTGCAATATCCAGAGCTGTTGAGAAATAAGCTCTCAATACATAAGGACGCATCATCAACCCTGCCTGCTCTATGGCTTCCCTTATGTCCCTCGTTACAAGGGTTGTCCTCAAAAACGCATTCTTCTTGACGCCTCTGACATCGAACTGCAATAATGGAGATTCATAGGTAATCTCTTCTCCATGCTTTCTTCGCTCTTCTAGATATTCCTTTATGTAAGTCGTACCTTCTTCTCCGATGAAGCTGAAATACTGGTGTCTGGCCTTGCTCAGCTTGCTCTTGACCATAACAGTAGCGGGAATCTTGTCAAACTGTATTTCATCTGACAGCTTCAGTTCCTTGAGGTCACCAAGCCTGAGGCCGTCCGTGCCTTCATAGTCGCCAAGAGATTCCGGCCGTAGCCCGGAGAATGCCATGATTGCTATGGCTACCCTGCCTCTTGAGGTAGCCTTCCTCAGTATCCTTGCCAGTTCCTCCTTGCTCGGAACTCTCTCGTTAACGATTGTGGGTGTTTCGTTTTCCCCGGATATGTTAACGGTTAACTGCAAACGGATATCGTTAAACTTCAGCCATGATAAAATGACCTTCTTGAACCTTGCAATGTATGATCCTGCCTTGCCCTCCTTCTCAAGCTTCCTGACAAAGTCCGTGAATTCATACCTGAAATCCTTTTCATTAGCTCTGGCTTTCTTCAGGATTTCCTTTGGTGTTATATTGGTAAGCTCGCAGTAATGTCCTAAATTCCTCAAAGCTACTGTTGCCGTTAAGACAGATTTCGCTTTCAGGTTCTCAAACCATCTTCGTACATCATCGTCCAGAAGCAGTTCTCTATACTTCGGTTGCATGGTCATGAGAACATAACGAATAGTGGCATAAAAGGTATTCGATTAATAGATTAAATGGACCGGTCGGGATTTGAACCCGAGCCCTCTTGCTTGCGAAGCAAGCGATCTACCGCTGATCTACCGGCCCTAGTTGATCTCACTGCCGATATATGACAATTTGGCCAGAAGTGCATCCATCTGTATATTGTCTGTGCCCCCTTCAACTATCCTGAACTCAGCCTCGGCCAGTGCCATTATGATTTCAAGCTTCTGCTTATATGCAATCTGCTCGCTTCTTATGGATGAGTGCATACCTTTTATTATATCTATTCCTGATAAACCATATTCTATGAGCATCTTGTCAAGATAGTTCCTGGCATCGTTGAAATTGCCCTCTATGGCCATATTAATAAGATTCTTATACTCGTCCCTGTTAATTTCCCCGGATATTTCATAGATTGTTGTTGCAGTAATTTTGCCAGATAATTTTACGGCCTGCAGGATATTTATGGCCTTTCTCATATCCCCGTCTGAAATTTCATATATTGCATCAAGGGAATCGTCATCGATTTCAAAACCCTCATTTTTTGCTATTTCTTTCAGCCTGTTTTTCATTGATTCCCGGTCAATGGGCCTGAATCGGAGTACAACGCATCTTGACTGTATGGGCGGTATGATTTTTGATGAATAGTTGCATGAAAATATAAAACGGGTTGTATTGTAAAACATTTCCATGGTTCTCCTCAATGCTGCCTGGGCATCTCCTGTAAGGTGGTCTGCCTCATCCAGAAATATAATTTTGAATCCCAGATCATTGGATGGCCGTATCTTGGCAAAATTCTTTATATTGTCCCTTATAATATCAATACCACGGTCATTTGATGCATTTAATTCCATAAAATTTTCCTTCCATGAATCACCGAAGAGTGAAATAGCAAGGGCTATGGCAGTGGACGTTTTACCTGTTCCCTGTGAACCTGCAAATATAAGATGAGGTATATTTCTATCCTTTACATAGGCATTCAATCTGCTAATGTTTTCTTTTTCGCCTATGACATCCGAGAGTTTATTTGGCCTGTATTTTTCCGTCCAGATATTTAACATACTTTTTTTTGATAATTACTTTACTTATAAATCTATCTATACGCCAGAAGCACTATTTCAACGTGCTAGTGACTATTGATAAATATACGTTTCTCACACCTTCAGTCTTCTCTATTTCAGATATGCACTCATTCGTTGTTTTTCCACATAATTCCAATGTAACTATGGCTAAATGATGACTGAATTAACATTGTACCATATGAAATAATTTTTAAAACAAAAGGCAATGACATGCCATGTATAATATTGTTGTGCTTGCCTCCGGAAATGGATCAAATTTTCAGGCTGTCATAGATGCAATAGACCATGGTGTCATAAATAATGCAAGGATATCTAAATTAATATGCAATAACAAAAGGGCTTATGTACTGCAGAGGGCAAGGGAAAATGGCATAGCCTCCGTTCTTGTGGATACTAAAAAGGGAGATTACAACAGCATCATATCCGCTATACTCAGTGCCGAAAATCCAGATCTTATACTCCTGGACGGTTACATGAGAATAATTCCTGATTATATAATAGATGCTTATCCATTTAAAATCATTAATCTTCATCCATCACTCCTGCCTGCATTCGGGGGCATGGGATATTACGGAAGCAGAGTCCACGAGGCTGTCATAAATTCTGGAACAAGGTATTCAGGATGCACAGTACATTTTACCACAAAGGATGTTGACAACGGGCCAATAATAGACCAGAGGGTGGTAGAGGTATGTGACCATGAAACACCAGAATCACTGGAAAAAAAAATACATGAAGAGGAGCACAAATCACTGGTATTCTCAATAAATTTGCTCATCACTAAAAGGTATACCATAAATGGGAAAAGAGTTATAAGGGAATAATTATCCTATAATCAGTACTGTTCCCACGTATAGTATATAAATGGCAAAGCCGAATATTATGGTGGCAGAGCCAATTTTAATGTACTTTTCATATCCTGTCCCGAAACGCCATATTACATAGGGAAATATGGATATCCAGATAACTATTCCAGAGAATAATCCTGTGACCGAAAATATGCTCAGCTCCTTCAAAAGGAAAAATCCTGCGGTGAACCACCATATTATCTGAAAAGGATTTGTAAGCCCCATTGAAAGCCCTAAAAAGTAATTCCCCTTTCTTGTTTTTGATGGCATTCTGGATCTCAGGACAGATAATCCAAGGTAAAGCATAAATATGCCACCTATGATGTAAATAACCTTCAATATGGCCTCAGTTATAATGCCATTCGTAAGATATACTATGAAAAAAAGAATTGAATCCGCAGTCATAGCACCAAATCCCACTCCCATGCCGTGAAGGCGTGATTTGAGTGATTCATTGGCTATGACGGAATTGACAGACCCGGGAGGTCCGGCAAGTGATAGGCCCAGTAAAATCCCAAGACCGTATTCGTAAATAAACATCTGTGGAGATATTATAACACTATTTTAAAATTATAGTAATGCCATATTTTTTAAAACAACATATCCTGCTGCAAGATCCTCAAGGCCAATACCCAGGCATTTAAAAACCGTTTTGTTCCTATTGTACTTATCCGGATTTACCACAAACTCACCCAGTGTGATTATTTTCTTCCTGTCCCTTATATCGCTTATTTCTGACGATTCCATTTCAGACTGTGCTGAATTTTCCTCTATTAGGATCTGGGAGTTTTCCATTACGTCCTTATCTGCTTCTCGGGATCCAAGGACATTGGAACCTATAAGATTTATATGATATTTCTCAGGCAGCATTGAATAGTTGAATATGGGTTTTTTTGTGTCTGTAGCAGACGCAATTACATCCGAATCCAGAAGGCAAGAAAGGTCTTTACAGGTTCCACCTTAATGGAAGATTTCTGTGCAAATTTCCTTGCATGGTCAAAAGTTCTGGAGTATACATATGCATTTTCCAGATGATAAAATTCTGAAATTGAACTCAGTTGTGATTCGGCCTGAAACCCTGAGCCGATAATGGTGTAATTAATTGCTTTCTTTTTTACCAGCATTGATGTGACCATTGCAGAAATAGCTCCTGTCCTTATCTGCCCCAGTACATTTGCATCTATTGCATAAAGCCTCTGAGGGTCTGCTGTATCAAATATAATGACAAAAAATCTGTACCCATTTTTCCCGAATATGTATGTTTTCAAACCGGCTATTCCACGTTTTTCATAGAATGCGGGCATGGTGCTGAACACAAAGTCTTTTCCATTTATCCTGTCACGTGGGCTTGAATCAGATTCTCCTTTACCATATGAAATGAAGGCCTCCCTGAGTTCATCAGCACATTCTCTTACAGGAAGGTTGTTTTTAACGTCACTGTCATCTATATAGGTTATCATGGATTAACATAGAATTTTTATATTAAAAGTTTGCCGGCATATTGATTTGTAATATCTTAATTAATGTTGGGGCAATAATAATACATGATCAGGGTGGGCATGATAGTACCGGCCAACAACGTGGCGCTGGAATATGATATGTACAGAATGGCATCTGAAAACATGAGTTTCCATTCCACAAGAATGAGGCCTTCCAGAAACTGTGAGCCCGATAATCCTGAAAAATTCAGGAATGAACTAAAACAGGCCTATGGATTATTGAAAAGGTCATCAGATGTGATAGTTTATGGCAGGACCTATGGAACACACAAAAATGCGGGAATAATAAGAGAAGTATTCGGCATGGATGTCATCATACCGGAAGAGGCTGTAATAGAATATCTTCAGGAGTCTGAATAAAAGCAATGTGGCTCGGAACTCCATACATAAAAGAAAGAACAGATGAGGAAAAGGCGTATTTTGCCGGGAAGGGGTTTAACGTTACAGGATCCTGCGGCCTGAATAAGGTATATGCACTTGATATAGCAGATACAGAATTAGATGAAATCAGGGCAATGATAGATAAAAATATTGATAGTGTTAAAAATTCCGAAATAATTTATATCTCATGCACTGCAATGACCACCTCAAAAATTCTGGATAAATTAAGTATAATATACAGAAAACCGGTTATATCAGAAAACTCAGCCATACTGTGGAAGATATCCCGGATAACCGGAAATCCAGTAAAAATACCAGGATTGCAGTATATTTGATTTAATGCTAAATTATTTTACTATGAATAATTATTTATTTTTAGTCACGATATGATTCTATGTCAATGGCTTATAGTAAGGATTACTGGTATGATTACCTCAAAGATAAGGAGATAAAGGAGAAAGATGCCCGTGAACTGCTTAATCTGGATATTTATTCATTAATGTCCCTTGGTGATTCACTCACATCATTGGAAGTTGGAGACAAAGTTTCATATGCTGTCTCATACAACATCAATTATTCCAATTATTGCACGGCCTCATGTCCCATATGCGCATATTATGTTCCATACAAAATAAAAAAACACAACCCTGAAAAAGGCTTTGAGCTCTCCGTGGAAGATGTCCATAAAGAAGCAATGAAGGCAAAGGATCTAAATGTAACCGAAATACATATAGTGGGCGGATTCAATCCTGATTTAAGTATAGAATACTATGAAGATATTTTCAGGGAAGTCAAGAAAGTTCTCCCTGATATTACACTGAAAACATTCACAATACCGGAAATAGATTTCATTGCAAGAACTACAGGAAACTCAATTCCAGAGATTATAGAGAGATTCAGGAATGCGGGGATGGATGCACATACAGGTGGTGGAGCTGAGATATTCAATGAAAAGGTCAG
This sequence comes from Ferroplasma sp. Type II, assembly GCF_000496155.1. Lineage (NCBI taxonomy): Archaea > Methanobacteriati > Thermoplasmatota > Thermoplasmata > Thermoplasmatales > Ferroplasmaceae > Ferroplasma > Ferroplasma sp. Type II. Next base: position 23,833 of record NZ_KI542722.1, on the reverse strand, counting down.
GGAACAGATAACAACGCCTGAAAAAATATCTGGGGAAAAGTGGCTAGAAGATGCAAAGCTCATACACAGCCTTGGGGTAAAAGGAAATTCCACAATGACCTACGGTACAGTGGAAGACTATGATGACATAATAAACCATATGATAAGGCTAAGGGATAACGAGCTTGAACAGCCCGGGTTCCTGTCATTTATTCCATTAAAGTTCAGCATAGAAAATACACCACTGTACAAAATGGGAAAGATAAGGATGGCTGCCTCAGGAGACAAGGATATCAGGGTCTATGCACTTGCAAGGGCAATTCTTGGCAAATCCATAAGAAATGTGAGCGTATACTGGGTTGCCCTGGGTAAAGAACTGGCACAGGTTGCCCTAATGTCCGGTGGCAGCGACCTTGTTGGCACTGCCTTCAGTGAGAAAGTCTTCGGTGCAACAAACAGGCATACTTCCGGAAGCGTGGAGGAACTTAATCATCTTATAGAGGAAATTGGAAAGATCCCGGCACTCAGGGATACGTTCTATAACATAAAGGAGTACTACTGATATGATAGGACTTATCAATATTTCACACTCTGACCCGCTCAGCATGACATTTTCACAAGAAGAAATAGTAAGGAAAAGTGCTGCCGACAATTATGTTTATTTGAAAAAAGGAAAAACTGAAATAGGCATGATATCGCTTGTTACCTACCTGAAAAATAAGGATACCTTGAATATCGTAAAAACTATGAACATACATACAAGGGCAAACAGCATCTCAGCCATACTTGTTTCCAGATTCAATCATATTAAAAATAATATTAAAGTGAATGTAACATCACTGACAAAAACTAGTGAATTTTATATGAAATTAGTACTTGAAAAAATTGGTATATCATATGAAATAAATGAATCAGAATATAGTGACTGTGAAAATCTTCTTGAAAACGCCGATTATGCCCTTGTAATAGGTGATGATGCAATTAGGGCTTATTCAGGTTATGCTAACATACTTATGGATGTGGGCCTTGAGTTCTCAAAACTATATGGACTGGAGCCGGTTTACGCCGTTTCAGCAACTCGAAGTGATATAGAAATCAGTGAGACCAGGATTAAAGATTTAAATCGGCATATAAAAGATTCCAGAAACTATATTTCAGAATGCGTTGAAAAAAACTATTTAAAATTCCATGTAAAGAGAGAACTCATGGAGGAATATTACAGGGTTATGGACTACTCCTTCACTGATAGCGTCATGAAAACCATTGAATTTGTAGAGAGTTTAATGGACTGAAAAATTTTATGGCTTTTGAAACTATATGTACATTTTGTCAATTGCGGTTACAAGTGTATTATGCAAACACACAGCCATACTAGCGTATTGGTGAGAAAACAGGGCAAAAAGGATCCTGGATGGGTAGCTATTTTTTCATTCCACCGTACTGGATGCCCAATACAGCACAAAAACTAACTCAATTCTGAAATACTGTGCAAATCGATAATGATATTAGGAAACAGGCAATAATAATAGGTGCATCAAAAAGTTATCATTGTTGGTGGTGGCAATGCCGCCCTTAGTGGTGCCATAGAATGTGAAGAAAGAGGCGATGACGTAACTTTATTTGAAACGTCCACAGCGGCATTGAGAGGTGGCAATTCCAAATATACACGAGATATTAGATATGCGCATGAAGAAGATGAATTTACAGCGGGTGGATACACAAAGGATGAATTGCGGAAAGATCTACTGGGTGTGTCTGGAGGGTTTGATAATCCTGAAGTTGCAGAACTTGTTATTGATAGGTCACAAGAGATGGCGGAATGGATGCGAAAGCATAATATAACTTTCAAAAAAGAAATTAGAGGTACTTTAAGCCTATCAAGAACCAACGCATTTTTTATGGGAGGAGGACGAGTTTTAGTAGATACCTATTATAAGTTAATAAAAAGATTACATGTTAAAATATTCTATGAGGCACCTATTGTCTCTATCAGCATAGCTAATGGCGTAGTAAATGGTATTACTGCCATGATAGACAATAGAGAAAAACAGTTCACTGCAGACAGGTACATTTTCGCTTCGGGAGGATATGAAGCAAATAAACAGTGGCTTTCAAAATTTTGGGGTGAGAGTGTTAAGAATATTAAAATCAGAGGATCCAGATATAATACTGGAATTCCACTCAGATCACTGATTGAAAACGGTGCATTAATGTGCGGATCAGAGAAAGCCGGGCATATGGTCGCCGTTGACACAAGGAGTCCTGAATTCGATGCTGGCATCGTTAGCAGGATTGATGCTATTCCCTGGGGAATAGTGATAAATAAAAATGTAGAGAGATTCTATGATGAGGGTGAAGATATCTGGCCTAAGCGATATGCCATATGGGGAAGACTCGTGGCAGAACAGGATTCTCAGTTGGCTTATGCCATTATTGACAATAAATCAATTGGAAAATTCATGCCCACGGCATATCCATCCATAGATGCATATTCAATAGACGAACTCGCAGATAATATTGGCTTAAAAGCTCAAGATTTGTCCCATTTGATCTCTGACTTCAACGGAGGCATTGTAAAAAAAGATGATGATGTTTTCAACTGGTCAAATCACAAATTGGCAATTCCAAAGTCCCACTGGGCCGTTCCTATTAATACCCCGCCCTATCATGCATACCCGCTATCGCCTGGCCTCACATTCACGTATCAGGGCATACGGATTAACCGGACAGGGAGAGTTGTTCTGAAGGACGGTGAACTAGAAAATGGATTTGCAGCTGGTGAAATTGCATCCGGGAATGTATTGCGATCTGGCTACCTTGCTGGTTTTGGGTTAACTATTGGTACCACTCTTGGCAGACTTGCAGGCGGGTGGGAAAATGATTGAAGGAAATAATTCTACTCCAGAGGCAATAAGGCAGATGTCAATTTGCAATGCATGTCGTTACTGTGAGGGATATTGTGCTGTCTGGGATGCCATAGAATTCAAGCCTGTATTGAATAAAGGTTATATTTCACATCTTGCCAATCTGTGCCATGATTGTAGAGATTGTTTTTATGCATGCCCTTATAACGACCCTGATCATGAATTTAAGCTCAATATCCCCAGGGTTTTAGGACAAGTCCAAGTAGAGACCTATTATGCAAACATCAGGCCAAAATTTATGAAATTCGCTCTGGAAAGGCCTATTTTATTTACATCCCTTTCTGCCTTCATTGCAGTTATCTTAGTTATGGTCTATTCATCACTGTTATTTGGATTAAACAAAATATCCACCCTTCCAATGACTACTATTATTCCTGTTTCTCTTTTTAAACCGGCCACAATAGCAATATATCTTTACACTCTGGTAATCTGGTCCTGGGAAGCGCTTTCATACTGGTCTGAAATCAATGAGGGGAAACGTTTTACCGCTTCCGGAGTCATGAGGGGAGTGTATGATGCTTTCTTTTATAGAAATTTCCTCGGTGGTGGAACGGGTTGCAAGGTTCCGGGGGAGAATAATAAATACTTCCGTTTAACCGCACACTCTCTAGTTTTTTTTGGCTTTATCGTTGCCTTGATCTCAATTTCATTCTACCCGAATATTTTTGGATATGTTGGAATTACATATTTCCTTGGGTCCCTCGCAATATCCATAGGTACTGTTGCATTAATTTATATCCACATAACAGAAGATAGAGGCTCAAGAAGCCAGAAACAGTCATCTCTGGATTATGCTTTCACAGTCCTGTTATTTTTTGCTGGTATAACTGGTCTCTTGATTCCCATATCGACTGGTACGAACTGGTTTAACTGGAATTTTTTAATACATGACGCTCTGATAGCTGTTGTATTTCTGATTGCTCCTTTTTCGAAGTTCATACACCCGGTTTTTAGGCTTATATCTTTAATCAAATACAGATCTGATTCATATAGACTGTAAAAATTATTTTTGGATACATATTTATTTTAGAAAGTGATAATATATTATGATTTCTTATGGTTACCTGGACAGCATCGAAAGCAAGATAAAAGAGGGGGAAACGCTGGATGAGAACGAAATAGTTTCCCTCTATGATTCTACAAGCCTCAGAGATCTTGGAAGGCTTGCAAGGGGAATAACTGATAAAATTTCAGGAAATAGAGTATCCTTTGTTTCCAACCTGATCTTAAATTATACAAACATCTGCAATGTGCACTGCCATTTCTGTGCCTTTTACAGGACACAGGGGGATAACGATGCATATACACTTTCTATAGATGATGTGATAAAGGAGATAAAAACATATTATGAACCATATGGAATAAGGCAGCTTCTTATACAGGGCGGAGTCAATTCTTTCCTTGACCTTGATTACTATACCGACCTTTTCAGGAGAATAAAAAAAGAGTTTCCTGGCCTGGGAATACACGGGCTGTCAACTTCTGAATTACACTTCATATCTGCCAAGGCACATATTCCCATAAAAGATTTACTCATAAAATTGAGGGAAAGCGGTCTTGAAACAATACCTGGCGCCGGCGGTGAAATTCTTGACGGAAGTGTCAGGAAAAGGATGGGAAGGCCAGAAGCCAGCGGAAGACAGTGGCTGGAGATTATGGAAGAGGCACACAAGCTTGGAATACATACATCTGCAACTATGATGTTTGGCCATCTGGAAACATCTCTTGACAAGGCGCATCACCTACTTTCCATACTTGAATTGCAGAAAAAATATCATGGATTTCTATCCTTTACACCGTGGAATTTCGAGCCGGGCAATACAGAACTTGCAAAGGAAGGCTATAAATATAGATCCGGAGGGGTATCGGTACTGAAGAATATAGCAATAGCCAGGATAGTGTTCAACAATGAATTGCCAGTAATACAGAGTTCGTGGCTTACAAACGGTATGCAGATGGCTCAGATGGCAATATTATTTGGCGCAAATGACTGGGGAGGAACCATATACGATGAAAAAGTCATACCTGCAACGGGAAAGCAGGTGGGCAACCTGAGGAAGGAATATATAATAAATTCAATTAAACAGATTAATATGGTTCCCATTGAAAGAGACAATATGTATAACCCTGTGAAAACATATTGACATGGATTGAAATATCTCTTATTAAAAGTATGACCATTAAAACTTTTTATTTTTTCGATCCATATTATAATTAAATTTATAAATACAAACAATCTATCCATTCGGTGACTTAAATTGACTTCTGATGAGAATCTTTATGCATATACAATCTCGACGATATTAAATAATGTTGATAAAGACTATCAACAGTTTATTATAAGCGAATTATCAAAACAGACGCAACAGAAAATACCTCGTGGAAAATCTTTTTCCGAAAACATAGAAAAAATAAAGGACATTCTGACAAATGAAAAATATTTTCTTGAGAGATTCTATTCACTTAGCAAGGATGCACAGGGATTCTGCAGGTCTCTTTATTTAATGGGGCGGGTAGGGATACCTTTGAAAGACCCGGAAAAAGAAGCTGAATATAAAATTAATAAAGAGGTTTCTGAATGTCTTGACAAACTTATGGTCTTTGCCATTCCATCCAGAAGCAATCCGGAAGCCTTGATCATGCCTGTTGATTATGCAATGATAAGCAGTTTTCAATGGCCTACCAATGATAATCTTTTACTGGTGTTTCCACTCAGAAATTACCCCATATCCTTTTTAAACATAATTGCAAAATTTTATGGCGTGAAGTATGGTGCACACAAAAACCTTGTTGCAACTGAAATTTACAGTAATATAATGAAGAACATTCAGGAAACAATAAGGAATATGAGCAAAAAGGAAAGGGAAATCATAGACTATATAATGCTCAGTGATGGTGTAACTTTGTTTGAGAGTCTAATTAAGCACTTCGATATGAAAAAGCAGTCTTCCTATTTCTATGGACTTAGCTTCGATAGCATTTTTTCACCTATCTCTTACTACAATGGGGAACCATTAATATCAGTAATGACGAAGGGGCTTGTTTACTGTGCCAAGGGGTTGTATTACAATGAAATAGAATATGTATTTATCCCGGATGAAATTGCAAGTGAAATCAGAAATATAAACAGGCAGGAAAAAAAGCCCTCAGATACTGGTAAAAAACAGGAACCTGAAATTCTTCCCTCCGATCTGAATAACTATGGGGTCGATTACGCATCAGAGATGAAAAAAATATTCATTGCACTTCACTATCTTGAAAGCAGATCAAAGAGGCGCTCTGGCGAAGCCCTTGAAAAATTTCTTTCAATCCCCTTAGCTGATATTGAGATAACATTAGAACATTCAAAAATAGAGGGCTGGATAATTGGAAAAAATTCAAATCTGTCCATTACTGAGGAGGGATTAAAATTCATAGAAGATAGAAATTTCCCTTCAAAACTCAAGCGGGAGATATTTGACCGGCATATATTCTCTGGATTAAAAAAAGGGTCGTATCAGGGTGAGGGGGCAAATAGCATGAGAACATTTTTCCTCGAGGTTCTTTATCAGTTGAAGTCTCCTGCAAGGATTGTGGATATGGCAGATGAAATGAAATTAGACGAAAACTTTTTCCGTCTTAGAAGGAAATTAAGAGTTTCAGTGATCGAAAGCGGGAGATTAGGTATTTATTCGGATTCTCCCGAGAAACTTAACCAGGCTATGGAAAGCCAGCTGTTTGAAATAATACTTCAAGCGGCTTATTTCCTCAAGATTTATGGGCTCATAAAACTGTCATCGCAGGATATCACCACAACGACATACATATTTCCAGAACAGGAATACATAGACATATTTAATAGGGAAGGGATAGTTGATTATAAAAATGTGGAAAAAAATACCGCAAAACCTTTGAAGGTACTTCCAAATAATGAAATACTCATCAACATAGATGCTGATTTCGTTGATTTTAAGACACTTTCCGATTTTTCTGAACTCATAAGTGCCGATATATTATGCACATTTAGAATAACAAAATCCTCTCTTTCTGTTTATCTCAATAAATCCGGCAAACTTGAAGATATAATATCTTTCATGGAAAAGAAGAGTTCTGTTCCAATTCCAGACACAGTTCGTCACCTTATAAATGACATGGAAAAGAAAGAAAATGAGATAAGCATAAGGAAATGCCAGGCTGTTTTACAGGTAAGTGATAGAACAGTTATTGATGGAATAATGAGAATTAAGGGTATATCTGATATGGTAGAAACGCGTATTTCACCTGAAATCCTGGTTATAAAGGAAGGAGTGAGCCTTTACAAGTTTGTAACTGAGATAAGAAAGAAGGGTTATATAATTCCCATGTCAATTGAAAAAGAGAAAAATAGAACACGCTCCACGTGGTCAAGATATTGAATACTGTAACCCTGGTGCTCCTTTTACCTGGAATTAATCTAATTCTCATCTGTGGCCGAGTAAAGATTCCTCAGCAGATCACCGTGTTCCAATATATTGTATTTGTATCCCCTTTCTGTGAGGAACATCTGGCGCCTCATTGAAAAATCCTGGTCAACAGTATCCTTTGTAACAATGGAATAAAAGTTAGCCGATACACCAGATGATTTTGGCCGCAAAAGCCTTCCGAGCCGCTGGGCTTCTTCCTGCCTGGATCCAAATGTTCCTGAAACCTGTATAGCCACATTGGCATCGGGCAGATCTATTGCGTAATTCGCTACCTTTGACACTACAAGTATTTTTTCCGAGCCTTCCCTGAAATTCGAATAAAGTTTTTCTCTCATTGAATTTCTCATTTTTCCTGTGATCAGTGGAGCATTGAGGTTAGAAGCAATGGCCTCCAGCTGTTCTATGTAATCCCCTATAATGAGAACTGAATCATCGCCGGAAAGCCGTGAAAGAATAGATTTGAGGGCGTCAAGCTTTGTTGGGTTTTCTGCTGCAATCCTGTACTTGACCCTTGGTGGTGCAACAGCATATTGAATCTTGAGATCCTCACTGGGAAAATTAACTCTCACCTCATGGCAGAATGCAGTTGCTATCCACCCCTGCCTTTCGAGGTCTTTCCACGGTGCATCGTATTTTTTCGGTCCTATGAGCGAAAATGCATCTTCCTCTCTGCCATCCTCCCTGATAAGTGTGGCAGTGAGCCCAAGCCTTTTCTTTGCCTGTATCTCCGTTGTTATACGGAATACAGGTGCTGGGAGAAGATGAACCTCATCATATATGATAAGCCCCCAGTTTCTGGCCCTGAATATTTCAAGATGGGGATATCGCCCCAGATTGAACGACTGCTCCTCCGTAAAATTTCCCGGTGACTCAGCGTCCGGGTCCTGTGTCCCATCCCCATCGGCATTTTTTTTTCTTGGCGAATATGTAAGTGTCTGATATGTTGTAACGGTAACTGGCAGAATTTCCTTATTATCTCCAGTATATTCACCCACAGTCCCGGGAGAAAGGCTAGTCTTGTCAAATAGTTCTGAAATCCACTGTCTTACAGCTACAGTTCCAGTGGTTATTATAAGGGTATTCTCTTTAATTCTGTTCATCACAGTCATCCCCACAACTGTCTTTCCAGACCCGCTTGGAAGTACAATTATGCCACTTTTGTTTCCATGCATAAAAGATTCCATGGCCTCTTTCTGATATGGCCTTATTGAAAGCTCTTTACCCTTCAATGTTACCTTTCTCAGGTCGAAAACAATAGGATCCCCTGGGAGATAACCGACCATGTCTTCCACTGGATATCCAATCTTGATCATTGCCTGTTTGAGTCTCCCCCTGTATATTGATCTCAATTCAAGGCATGAGGGTGAAATTTGGGAAGTTATATACTGTGCAATAGATTTCCTGCTCAAAAGTTCCTGGATTAGCGTGTCATCGTCCGATACAAGATATATGGAATCGGGGATTTTATCAATATGATCCGTTTCTTCCGGCTCCTCCCAATTTCGAACCAGTTTGACCTTGCCATATCTGCTGTACCAGTCTCTGATATTTATTTCTATATTTGGAGGAATACTGTACTTTGAATAATTAATCAGCACATCCATGATATCGTCCAGTGAAATTCTGGATGAAGCAGCGTTCCAAATTGCAAGGGGTGTTATTCTATATGTATGGACATGTTCGGGGGATTTGATAAGCTCTGAAAATCTAAGAATACTGTCCCTGCATAAATGATCCGGGTCGTGTTCTACCTCCAGGAATATGGTTCCATCGCCCTGCACAATCAAGGGCTTCTGTTCAGCGGACATATCTGGTATCCCTCCTATATAACATTAGTTTCAATTGCTAGCATGTATATAAACATTTTACTTTAATAAAATTGTAAAATTTCGCTGATAATTTGAAAATTGGAAATATTCTGATATAATTGCCTCAAGTAGAAACCATACTATTCCAAAGTTAAAATGAATACCAATAAGATTGCTAAAACCCCTATTCAGCAAAAATTAGCAAAGAGTTGAAAATACTATTAATGCAAAAATTTATGAAACATACTAAACTTGACATTAATGGAATACAAACACATAGGAGGAATGGAAGTTTCACAATTTGCACTGGGGACATGGCATCTTCCTCCCTCCGATAAGAAGTATCCGGATGGAGTACTGTACGTTGATGTTGAAAAGTCCAGTAAAATATTCAAAAAAGCAATGGATCTTGGAATAAATTTCTTTGATACGGCAAACACCTACCATGGAACCATAAGCGAAACACACCTTCATCCTGAAAAGTCTGGAAACGCAGAAAGGATACTGGGATATTTTCTGAAGGGTTATGAGAGGGAATCCTTCGTCGTTGCAACAAAGGTAAGGGCAGAGGTGGCCAGGTTCCATAATGGAGGTGGCCTTTCCAGAAAACATATATCATGGCAGATCAGGGAAAGCCTATCAAGACTACAGACTTCCTATGTTGACCTGTACCAGATTCACTGGCAGGATCCATATACTTCTCCCACAGAAACAATGGATATACTGAATGATCTTGTACACAGGGGATTTGTACATTATATTGGTACAAGCAACCACCCAGCTGCAGTGACTAGTGAAATGTTGAAAGTTGCCGGTGAACGGGGATGGGAAAGCTTTGTAACGATGCAGGAATCCTATAACCTCATAAACCGCAATTTTGAGGTTGAGAAGGCAGATATTGCAAAAAAGAATTCAATGACGCTCCTCGCTTATGTGCCACTGGCAGAAGGCATACTTTCAGGAAAATACTCCGGCGGAATCAGGGAAGGTACCCGGGGCAGTTATATAGAAGGTTTTAAGGAAAGTGTGGATAAATCAAGGGATGCGGTGGAAAAGTTTCTGGAACTGGCAAAAGAAATGGATTTGAAGCCCACACAACTGGCTCTTGGGTGGATACTCAAAATGCAGGACAAGCTTGGGATAAACATCATACCAGTACTTGGAGCCACTGACGTTTCCCATCTTGAGGACAATGTAATGGCCCTTGATGTTAAGATCCCTGATCACGTCTTCAAGGAACTGAACGCACTGGTTAAGGTTCAATGACACTCTGTGCCAGTGACACATTTCCAACTTAAATTTATTTTATTTCTCCATTATCTCTCTGGATATCAGCAGGATACTTTTTGACTCCTTCTCAGATCTCAATGTTCAGTGTTACAATCTCATTAGCTTTTATATTTCCTATTATCCTGAAACCTTCAAGAGAAAGATTCCTGTATGGGTTATCCACAGGCTGTTCAAGAAGATCAGTTTCTATCACTTTTCTGTATTTCCAGGTAACAGAAATCTCGAATTCATTGTCGTGTCTGTCTAGATTAACTATCCTCAATACTTGGTTCCCTGAATCTTCTGCTTTTTTGATTGAACCTAAAATAGTCTGATGGTATTTCATATTACCATTATTCTGAAATGATGCAATATGTTCACCACCCATGACGAGCATGTTTTCTACAGTTTTGTTACCTGCCAATTTCCTTACGTTTCTTCTCATCGGATGAATAAACGTTAAGAGTTTTTCTATATATTTCCAATAAATTCCGTACTTCTTTAACTTTCATTGTTAACAATATATATTATATGAAGGTTAAATTTCATTAATAATTTATTATAGACTTTACGTAATATCTAACTGACAGGGCTCAGATATTGATAGAAGAGAGAATGTTTGCAGCATAGAATAACATTAAATCGTACAATAGACATCTAGATTTGCCCTATGGCAATTATATGATGACTGTGAAATAATTATTTTGTACATCATTTCTTATTGGAAATACCGGGTTCTAAAGAGTACATGTTGTATGTAGTAATTGGCGTTTTATGAGAGGGAACCTTATTAGACTGTTGAGATGTATAAAAGCAGAGAAACACTTAATCTTCAGAAACACGAAAATTATGCATGTTAATGTGCGTCAATCCATGGATAACTGCCATAGGATTTGCCGAAATATATATATATATACTTGGGGTATTATTATTTATATGGATAGCAGATTTACCATTGGATTAGATAAAAAAGTGGTGTATTTTACACTGTCCTTATTTATTGCTGGTTTGTCATTGATTTTGATTACCACCAACTTTGGCGTAAGTCTTGGAGGTAGTGCAATAATAATAGCATACTCAAAGGGGTTAATAAGTTTTCATTCGGCAGCTTTGGGGTTAACAGCTCTATTTGGTAATTCGGGATTAGCTGTAACTATATTAAGTAAGATTACTGTAGGGAATGTATTAGGAGAGGCTGCAGCTGAAGGAATAGCCGACGAAACAATACTAGCATGGTTAGGGCCTTGGGGGTTAGTGATTCTTGCCAGCGTAATAATTACATCTTTATAATGTAATTGCGGAAGTTAGTTTAATATCAATAATAAAAATCTCTTGATTATAATGTCAGTAAAAGCATACACATTGATATCATTTATAGCTAAATATTTTTCTGTATTATTTTTCACTCTTATTACTCTGGAATATTTGTCTATTTTTCCTATAATATACTTAAACCAACTTCTTAGATATTCAGTAACAGGAGTGATAATGCTTTCCTTATTTGCATTAATAAATAGCAGGGAATACTTTAAAAAAACAAATCATTTTAACTTGAAAATGGTATTATTGTATTCCCTTTTTGATTTAACTTTCATAATCCAGTTAATTCTGATTATTAAATCAAAAAATGGTCATGAAGTTAATTCATCATTTACTAATAAAATATTTTTAATAGGAATCTCAATTTTCCTTCTATTCTTTATTTCATATGCGTTATTTAGCTTAATAGTATTCCATTACCCATTTATATTGAATCAAATATTAAAGGAAAATGGCAATTTTCCGACGAACCCTAATATAAAAACTGATACTTCAATTATAATAATCAGGAATTTAATATTCCTTGCAGAGATATATTTAGGGTCCTTTTTATTTTTAATTCCAACCATCGGTGTTATTATCAGTGACAGTTTAATAACCACGCCTATTTTCATGCATCTAATAATAACAGGTAAACTAAGTATCATATTGCCGCAACTTATACTTGAAATACTGGGTACTGCTATTGCCTCAGGAACCGCATTCCTAATATTTTATATTATGATTAACTCGGTAATAAATAAAAATAGAAATATACATTATTTTCATGAAAAAAATTATTCGGTAAAACTAACAATATTGGGATTTTTATTGTCGATTTATGCATTCCTAGTAGCATGGCCTATTGAGATTAATTTGGTTGTAAATCATAGTGTGATCTGGTATCATGCTGTTTATCTATTTGATTTTATTATGGTCATGGTATATATTGCATTTTTTTATAATGTAATATTGAAAAAAATTTTTCAATTTGATGAATTGGTATTTTCGTCATTGGGTGCTGGAGTTGTGTTATTTATTGTAATCGCTGGCAGTGGAAACATAACAATTGATGAAATATTTTATCTGGTTTTTATTTCTACAATAGCATTAGCCTATCCCATAATGATAATTATGAAAAATATTAGATCGTCTTATTATAAAAATACTAAACTAAAGCCATTATATGACTATCTTGATGATAATAGTTTAATGATGACACAAACAATTGGGAATAGCATGAAACCTGAATTGTATGCGAATGATTACATAATTGTTAAGTTAATAGACTCAAATTATGTTTATAATGCAGGAGATATAATAACCTATGAACCATCGATACTTTATAATGCTATACCCAAAGGCAGATTTGTGACACATAGAATAGTTGGATTTAAAAAAAATAGAATATTAACCAAAGGTGATAATAACCGTTTAGTAGACCCACCAATAAAACCTCTTCAAATTTATGGCATAGCAATAGCAAAATATTATTCAAAAATTTCTGCATTTGAAAAATTAAGAAATGATGACAACACAGAGATTATCATTAAAAATTTAAATAATAAATTTAATAGTAATTATATGAAATTTGGTAGGTGTAATATTATTTATCGATTTTTTATTCCAGTTTTAATTTCATTTGTAATTGCATCAATGTTTTTATTGTAAGCATTTGCGTATGTTTAAAACTATTATTGTAAAGAACAAAAATGATATTTTCTATGTAATTTAATAAAAAATAAAATCAGATAAAACTTATTTAAAAAGTTCAATGTACTGGTATGGCCTGAATTTCCCAAAGCAGTACTTTACCTCATCAAACTGTGATTTGAACTCTCTGACCTTTTCTCTCATTTTTTCCGGGTCCTTTTTCTTTATTATTATATCACTAATTAGTTCGGCAACGTATTTTATGTCCGATTCCTTGAAGCCGATTCTTGTGACCTCCTGTGTTCCTATCCTTATTCCGCTAGGATTCATTGATTTCTTGTTGTCATCAAGTGGCAAAAGATTTTTGTTCAGAACTATGTTGCAACTTTCCAGTTTCTCAGCAACTTCCTTTCCGCCACCATTACTGGAAACATCTATTGCCAGTGTATGTGATTTTGTGTACCCGTTCTTTTCTCCCAGAACCTTGAAACCGTAGCTGCTCAATTCCGATCCCAGTATCTGGGCATTCGTTATGATCTGTTTTGCGTATGATTCACCGAATTCAAGATGCTCTGCAAGTGTGACTCCCAATGCGGCCATTGCATTAAGATGATGATTGCTTAATGTTCCCGGAAATACGCCCCGCTGAACTTTTTTCCATTTTTCCTCATCTGTTTCCCCAACTATTATGCCATGCTGTGGGCCAGGAAGTGTCTTATGAGTACTCCCGGTAATTATCTGCGCCCCTTCTCTCAATGGATCCTGGAACTGCCTGCCAGCTATCAAACCGAGTACATGTGCGGCATCATAAACCACTGTAGCACCTATTTCATCAAGGGTTTCACGGAGTTCCTTAAGTGGAGTGGGAAAAAGGAATACAGATTGACCGAACCATGCAAGCTTGGGCTTTACCTCCTTAAGCAACTTTATTGTCCCGTCCACGTCTATGTTCATTTCATCCACATCAAATGGGTAATTACGTGTCTTAAGCCCTCTGAAACCCACTGCTCCGAATGGTGCCGAGCTTATATGGCCTCCCCCTGAAAGGGCAGGTGTCGTTATTGTCTCTCCGGGCTTCGTAAAGGCGTACAGAACTGCCATGTTGGAGTTTGTTCCTGAAAGCGGCCTTGGATCCACGTATTTTGCATTGAAAAGCGCTCTGCCCAGATCCGTTACCTTGTCCTCTATAATATCCACTATCTGGTTTCCCTGGTAATATCTTTTATGTGGCAATCCCTCAGCATACCTGAATCCAAGGTCGGTAAGGAGCATTTCCATGGCCATGGGGCTCATTATGTTCTCTGAAGCTATAAGTGGAATGCTTTCCTCAAAAAATTTATTATGCTTCCTGGCCAGTTCTCTAATAAAAAGTGCATCTTCAAGAAATTCATCACTTCTATTTAACATTAAATAGATAATATAAAAAGGTATATTTACCTTTAGTTTAAATTATAAAAATTATTTCTTTTTCTTGATAACATATGCAGCAACACCGATCAGTGCCAGTACCGCTATGATGCCTCCTCCTATGTAATACTCCGTGTAGCTACTGTTCTTGAAAGGTTCATTTGATACCACCATAGTATGGTTCGAAAAATGGGGTATGTACATAAATACATACATTCCTGAAGATGTGTTTGTGTATGAATAATAGGCATGTGTAGTACTTGTTTCATTAACAAGAGCGGACATGGTAACATAGGTTGCAATCTTTCCATCAAATTTGACATATGCATGTCCAGTGTTCTTTGTCATATTATTGCCTATGAATACTGCCACTATGGTATGGTGGTTAACACTAGAGTTTACATCAAAGGAATTCGTTGAGCTTGTGTGGCCTGTGTACATGAAGTGTATGGAAGAGTTGTAATTGATTGTACTGTTTGCAATCGTTCCATTAACATAGTTTAAAGCTATTTGTGATGATATTTTCCCCTTCATGATATTGTTAATTACCATACTGTTGTTGGACGTTTTCTGAAGTCCGGGTGGAACTACCATGTTGACGAGAACTGGTCCATGTGAAGCGGTGGAATTTATTATTATTTCGTTCTTTGTTATTTTAAAATTCCCGTTATGCACGAACAGCATTGCAACTGTCCCATTGTTGTCTATCATTATCATCTTCCTTCCAGCATTTACAACGTTATTGAAATTGATCATTGTATGATCTGCGAAGTTTGCATTTTTGAATACTGATGCGTTTGCCTGTTCATTCATATTCATATCTGCTGATGCACTGGCCTGAAAGTTATCTGTTGTGTTGTATATGTGTGCGGTGGATGGAACATATAGATACAGGGTTCCATTGTTTACCATCATATTGCTCTGAAGGGCGGGATTATTGTGCATTACAAAGAATGATGTTGTGTTTACGTACAGAAACATGCTTCCAAATGCGCTTGCATTAATGGACGGAGTGTGGCTAGAACCAATGAATGGGAAGTTTAAACCTGTTATTGAGGTCCCGTTAGCATACATTTTGCTTATTATAGTTGTAGATGTAAGGTTATATGTCACGTTTGAGAATACTCCTGTTGTGCTGTTGAAATTTGCAGTGAGGTATTTTCCCGTTATATTCCCGGTCGTTGTGTTATATGAAAGCCGTGCCCCATAATTGTGCATGTGCTGAAAATGGTTATTTATGCTTCCACTTAGATTCATACCAAAATTAGCCGACGTCCCAGAAGGAGCCACTTGGTTTCCTGAACTCAGGGGTACCATTGCTGATACCGATAAGACTATCACCAGTGTTGTTATAATTGCTATTAGAGCTTTGTATCTCATAAAAACCTCACTGAAATTTAAGTATTTAATTATTACTTCTACAAAAAATAATACATAAAAATGGCATAATAAATATTATAATGGATTTTTTAATGGCAGTATATGATTTTGCTTATCGCCTCGAAGAAAGATGGATCAAGCATGGAAATGGCGTCCAAATTACTGGAGATATATAGCTTTAAAAAGATAAATGACAGTCTTTATGAATATAAAAATTATAATTTAAAATTTATTGATATTCTTCATATATATCAGAACATGGAAAACCTGGGCGATGATGTTGAAAAGGTAATTTTTCTGTCAAAGCATTCATCCCAGGCCGATGTAAAATCATTGACTGTACACCCTATAGGGAATTTCAGGAAGGCAGAACTTGGAGGGCATGACAATGCAATAGTTCCTTCAGATCCGGTAGGCATGGGTTCCTCATTAAGATTTATAAAAGCCAATTATTCCGGAGATTATTTTGAAATTACATTTGAAGCCACACACCACGGCCCATATATGGAGAAACCTGCATATTTTATAGAGATCGGCACAAGCGAAAAGGAATGGAAGCAGCCAGGCATAGCCGATCTAATGGTAAAATCCATAATTGAGGGGGAGAAGAAGGACTTTGGAAACTTTGTGGGAGTTGGTGGAGGTCATTATGCACCTAAACTCAGCAGCTATTTCTTTGAAAATCAGATAAACATAGGGCATATTATACCGAAATACGTGCATGGAATTATTTCAGAATTTGAAGTTGAAAACGCTGTGAAGAAAACACCTGAATGCAAAGGGTTTCTGATGGACGCACATGGTACGAAGGGAAGGGCAAAGGATATGATTGCCAGAATAGCCGATACATATGGCCTTGAGATATTGAAAATCTGATATATAAATGCCCAATGTTTATATATGAATTTTAGCTATTACTCTATTAGTGAAAAAAATGGAAATAGAATCAGAAGACAAGCCACCAGGTAGTCCCTTAATCAGGGATTTTGACATGGGAAATTACCTCGGAAGAAGCAATTTTTTTATAAAATATGAGGGCGCAAACCCCACGGGAACACAGAAGGACAGAATTTCCAGGAAACATGTTGAAAATGCCATAGAACATGGATATACTGAGATTTCAGTGGCAACATGCGGGAATTATGGAGCCTCAATAGCCTATTATGCACGGGCAATGGGAATAAGGGCCATAGTAGGAATACCTTCAGATTATTCAAATTCAAGACATGCGGAAATTGCAGCCTACGGTGCAGATATAATAGAAAAACCATTAAAATATGAGGAAATAGTTGAATATATAAGGGATGAGGCAAACAAAAATAACTGGTATGATGCAAGTCCTGGATCACCCAATAAAAGCATAGATGTTTCTGGATACAGTGAAATTTCATATGAAATTTACAACCAGCTTGGTTTTGCTCCTGACTATGTATCTGTTCCTGTGGGCAACGGTACAACATTTTACGGCATATATTATGGATTTCAAAAATTATACAGGGAAAGAAGAACAGACAAAATACCAAAATTCATTGCAGCCAGCACAGTTGCCGGAAACCCTGTTATATATTCCTACATAAATAGATTCAGGAATATAGTTGAACTTGACCAGGAAAAAATAGTTGAAACATATGTTAATGAACCATTGATAGCCTACAGGTCATACGATGGGCAGAAGGCACTGGAGGCACTGTATAAAACACATGGAAAGGCGTTATATGTTTCTGACAATGATATGATAAAATTATCGGATGGTTTCAGGAAGATAGATAATTTATCCGTCCTGCCGGCATCCGCCTCTGCTGCTGTAGCAGCCCTGAAATTTGCGGGGAATAACACCTGTGTCGTTGTATTAACTGGAAGTGATAAATAATGGAAAAGGCAGTAGTACTTTCTGAGGGCTGTTTTGCCACCACCTATGGAAAAACGGCCAATGGGCTTGTAAGATACAGTAAAAAATATGAGATTATCGCAGTCATAGACTCCAGGTACTATGGAATGGATGCAGGGTATGTCCTTATGGGAAGGCAGAATGGCATCAGGATAATCAGTACTGTGCAGGAGGCAAAAACAATGGGTGCCACAACCCTTATAATAGGCGTTGCCACGGATGGGGGTTATCTTCCGGTGGAATACAGGAAATACGTCTCTGAAGCCATTGAAAACGGAATGAACATAGTAAACGGGCTCCATCAGTACATAAGCAATGACAGTGAATTCAAGAGGCTTGCAAAACAGTACAGTGTGGATATAACCGATGTCAGGAAGATTTTTAATAGTTATGAATACTCATTCACGGGAAAGATAGAAGAGGTGAAGTCCAAAAAAATTGCAGTGCTTGGAACAGACAGTGCCATTGGCAAAAGGACAACAGCAATATATCTCAATGATGCCATAAACAGGCAGAAAAAACATTCTGAACTCATAGGCACCGGGCAAACATCATGGATGCAGGGATTTCCATATACAGTTGTAATGGATTCTATCATAAATGATTTTGTTGCAGGTTCACTTGAATATATAACATATAAGGCATGGCAGGAGAAACATCCTGAATATATGTTCCTGGAGGGACAGGGATCTATTCTGCACCCTGCATATCCTGGAGGATTTGAGATAATAGGGGCCATGCGTCCTGATGCCATAATACTTCAGCATGCACCTAAAAGGAGATTTTACGATGGATTCCCGGAATACCCAATTGAGCCTCTGGAGAAATATATAAAAGTCCTTGAACTGGTTTCAAACAAGAAGGTCATAGCAATATCCCTAAATACAGAAAATATGGAAAAATCAGAAATAGGGCAGGAGAAAACAAGGCTGGAGAAGAAATACAACATACCTGTATTTGACCCACTCCAGGAATTTGAAAGTATCACAGGAGTTATAACAGATTTATGAACCTTTATTGCATTATCTATTGAAGCGGTGCCGGAACATGTACATTGACAGTGTGATTTCATTCGATAATATTGAAGTAAATATAGCGGGCATTGAAAAAAGAAGAATAATCGGAAACATAAAATTTGATGATTTTTCATACAGATTGATTTTTACATATGCCGAAGATATTGATGTGGACAGGAATATAGCAGGGCTAATACTTACCATGCCTGTCATAAATTTCACCTATTTCTCAAGGAAGATCACATTGAATTTTCCCGTATCAGACAATGATATTGAGCTGATAAAAAATTTTATGAAAATAAATGCCCATGAAGTGTTTATAAATAAGATAATAAACAGGAGATATGACTACATAAAACCAGAATTTATACCATCTGAGGAGGATATCAATAGTGCCAATGCAGATGGTGTAACGGAACTTGTTTGCCCTGAGAAATATAATGGTGAAAACCACTGGAATACTTTCAGGGACAGGGTAGCCATCATGTCTTCTGGGGGCAAGGAAAGTCTCTTGGCCTTCGGAATTTTCAATGAAATAAACAGGCCAGAGAATAATTATTCCTTCTATTTTGAGGAATCCGGTTCCCACTGGCTCACTGCAAAAACGGCCTACGATTATTACAGGGAAAATTTCAAGAATGCAATGAAGGTATGGTCCAATACAGACCGCTTCTACCATGAAATGCTTAAGCACATAAAAATAGTAAATTTGGAAAAGATAGACATACTATCCGATGATTACCCGATTCAGGTTTTCATTTTTCCTGTATACATATTTTTATTGCTGCCGCTGCTCAAAAAATATTCCATTGGAAATATCATCATGGGTGATGAGTTTGATGATCCACGGGAAATGACAGATTATAAAGGCCTGAAATATTACTATGGAATCTTTGACCAGACCTATGATTTCAATAATATGCTTTCCATTTACTTCAGAAATAAGGGCATAAATGCCGAGGTATATTCCATAGTTTATCCAGTCACAGGATACCTGGAGGAGAAAATACTCATGGAACGGTACAGATATTTATTCCTGCGGCAAAGGTCATGCCATTCATGCCATGAAAAGAATGGGACAATATACCCCTGCGGAAAATGCTCTAAATGCCTTGGCATATTGTTGTTCATTGAGGCTTCTGGTGGAAAGCCCCAGGACATACTGTATTCAGACAATGATATAAAACTCCTGAAAAATAGAATTTCAAAGGCCAGGCTCCGGCTTGACCCCGATGAAAGAATTTATGCTGAATCACGTATTGGCCTTTATTCAGGAAATAGTGAAAATGTGGAACACGTTGCCGGATTGCATATTATGCCATATGAAAATTTCCTTATGTCAATAATGCCGGATAATTTTAGAGAACCCATTAAAAAAATATTTTCAGAATATGCTTGTGGAACATATGAGTTGAAAGATGGACAGTGGAAAGCTGTTCAGAAATAGTAACCCTGGATCCTTATACAATCACTGTCACAGGTACATTTCATATAGTCATTCAAGGGTTCAATGTTTGTCTTTATAAAATTCTGTGCCCATGAATACTTTGAAATTACATCTTCTGCAAGTTCTGAGTACCCCATGATATAGAGGGCTGCAGCCAGGGCCTCCAGTGAGGATAATTTTCCAGGCTTCCCATAATTTACAGGATTAACAGGAAGAAGGAGAGGCAATTTTTTCCCGTTTTTGCCCTTAAGGTTTTCTATTGTGTTTATCCTGTTCCATGATCCATCAACAACAACAAGTCCCTTTTCCTCGAACAATTTTCTGTGGGAATTGACCAGAAAACTGTCAGAATAGGGCGTAAGGTAAAGTTTGTTATATATTTTATTTAATGGTATTTGAATGGCCAGCCCATATCTTTCCAGCTTTTTCATGGTTGATTTCTTTGGGTCATCCTGACTGAGGTACACGTAAAAAATTGTTCCCATATAATCTATAAGCATCCATGAAAATATAAAAGTTGGCATAACTGAAAACATATGGCCGGTTTAAATATTGTTTTTCAGGTTATGCAGGCAAACCATATGAAATCTGATGTAAATAGCCTAATAACAGTGAATCTACTGACATTTCAGTGAACCCTGAGTTAAACTTTAGATTGCCGCTGTGGAAGTATATTGCTTTTCTAAAATCTTCTCTATTATGGTATCCACAAGCCATCTTTTGAATAGCTGCTATCGAATTTCCTGTAAATTTATTATATTATCGTGTAAAAATGCATCGTTTACGTTATTTCATCATATAACCATACATAAAGAACTATATAGATGAGCGGAAAGAAGATAGTGTGTAAATTCATCTGGAGACGTGGAAATAAAATTATTTGAGGTGAAAAATTAATATTTCTTGCATTAAAAAATAAAATTACTTAAAATTATAAAGTATTTTCCACTTAAAATACATAAATAACATAAGAGCAAGTATTATAAAAACTATAAATAATAACGGCATAAAAATTAAATTAGATATATTGTATCCTGCTTTAAAATGTAATAATAACTGAAAATAATAAAAAAATGGAAATAATTTTAATACTGTTTTTATTGATATGCTGCTAAGTGCAATAACTAATATTATTAAATAGTAGAATATTGTAATGATTTCAGATAATATATTAAATCTTGACAATGTAACTGATATAAGCCCTATGGATATTATTGAAAATATTATATAAAATGAATTAAAAATTAGTAATTCCAGCACTTTAATATTCATATACCCTATAATAAAAAATGATGTTATAGAGCCAAAAATCAATATAATTATATCCATAATTATGAAGATCACTAATTTAGAAAATACATAGTTTAATGTAGAAAATGGATACGTGATATATGTTTTAATTAATTTGCTATCCTGGTCATTCTTTACACTTTCAATAAATGCTATTGACATTATTAATCCAATAAACACAAAGGAAACTAGTGATAAATTAAGAAA
>NZ_KI542722.1:0-1774 GCF_000496155.1 Ferroplasma sp. Type II | reverse complement strand
ACTATTTAAAATATCATTATCATTAGATGACACTTCAATCATATTTTTATTAAATTTGTATTTTATTTCCTCTAATACATTATTATTTATATAAAATATTCTATTGGCGATATCTGCTAATTCCCTTAAATCATGCGATGCAATTAAAATTGATGTGCCTTTCTCATTAATTTTTATGATCATTTCCTGCATTGCTTTTATGGCAGTTACATCAACGTTTGAAAATGGCTCATCGGCAAATATCAGCTTTGGTTTATGGATAACAGAAATAATAAATGCAAGCCTTTTTAAATATCCCGATGATAAATCTTTTATTTTATAATTATACACCTCTCGAATTCCAGATAAATTTATTATTTCATCATCTATTTTTGTTTTGTATATAGCAGAAACAATTCTTATGTAATCCATTACCATAACGTTGCCTGGGAAAGCTGGTTTATCCTCAACAAATCCAATAAGTTGCTTTACCTCGCTAATTTTTTTGCCAAGTATTTTGATTTTTCCTTTGTAATTATTCCTTAACCCGCAGCACATTTCTATAAATGTTGTTTTGCCGTAACCATTTGGGGCAACAAGCGCTATTATCCCGGGCATAATTTCTATATTTACGTTTTTAAGGATTACTTTATCTCCATAACTTTTATTTAGATTTTCACATTTTATTATATTATTTCCCATTTTTATGACCTTTTTTTCTATGTTTTCTATAAGCACTGATAGACATTATAATCACTGCAGGAACTATGACAAAAAATCCTATGGAAAAACCAACAACAAGATAAACTAGGCCAACATATAGCCAGTCGACTGGAAAAACAACTATATTTGTTTTATCCAGAAATAAATTCATCCCAATTGGATATGAAGTGTTATTGTAAAAAGCCCCAGTTATATTCGCTAAAATTGGATCCCCTAGATCGTACATAGAATGCAGCAGGTGAGAGTGAGCATCATAGGCAACCCCAACAGAACTTGCTCCGCGCGAGGAGTTTTTATTAAATGAAGAATATAAGCATATCCCCATATGGTACATATATACACCACCTGTAGTGATCATGCTGTGTGTAATATCTTTCTTTGAATAATTTTCTATTTGTTTTCCTTCTTGCATTAATGTTTGAGAGTTCGGGTTATAAAAAAATGGCAGTATAATTCTTGAATTGTTATAATAAAAACCGTTTCCGGTTCTATTTATTATTCTGTTAGTAGTTATTTCTGCCATATGCTCGCTACTATTACAACTGTTATTATAATTAAGATGCATATTAATTAGTATATCCTTACTTTCTGAAGTTATATTTAAATATCCAGATGTATCTTCATTGTAAATACCATTATTGACAATTGTATAGTTTTCATAGGTACCAGCTTTATAGGGTTTTACTTTGTTATCAAGTATAAAATATATGTGGCTATTGTGTACAGTAAATATTCCTGAAATAGGAATTCCCACTATTAAAATGATTATTAAAATAGCAATAATTTTATTTTTTCTTTGCATCATAAACTATGCACCAATAAATTATAATTTACATTCACCCCATGCCATACCCGGGATTCCTCGACCGTATGAGTTGGGTTTAACTGTGACTGTTGAATGATAATGCTCTGTTATGGATATATACCAGATACCAACATGATACCCAACATTTCCATATGCTATCCACTTATTTGCTTTTGGACTTCCCCATCCCGGGGTGTGAACATGTATCCAGCTTAGGTATGGAACGATTGCATGAGCACTACTTATGGGATCGTAGCCATGTATAAA
>NZ_KI542721.1:0-21686 GCF_000496155.1 Ferroplasma sp. Type II | reverse complement strand
CACCAAATCCTATTGGGTTGGGGATTATGATTATTTACATTCCATTGTTCCTGTAAATAATAACAATTCTAAAATATCAGTCCGTATAGATGGACTTGTGAATAACAACAATTATTACAATATCTCAGTTAAAGTGTGTGCAAGTAATAATTTCTATAATTTATTCTCCATTAATACTGAGAAGGAGAGTGCAATATACGGTTCAATAATAAATAATACTACAGGTAACACAGTCAAAGTAAACACAACACTATATATTGAAAATGTGAACAATTCCATAATAAACACAATAAACGTTAGAGATGGTTATTATTATTACTTTGTACAGCCATATACAGAATATAAGCTATATTCATTGAATAGTACTAATAACACTCTTAAACTAATAGATACAATAAGCAATAAAAATATAACTTCTGGCAATAGTTATCATTATAGAATATTCAGCGGTGAATTATGAACCTAAAATCCCATTATAAAATAATAATTTCGATTATAATTGTGATAATACTATTCCTGCCACTGATTATCTACTATTACCCATATAATAATACAGAATACAACAACAATGGTGAAAGTATCAATGTAAAATACTTCCATAATGAATATTCAATATATGCCTGCATGTTTAACTCTAATTATTCTGCAAGCTCCTATTCCCTGGGCAATAGTGAATCATACCTGAATACAACATTAACAAACCCGGCATACTATCAACTTGAAGGACATTTAATATCCCATATAAGTATAAGCATGAAAAATATCAATGCAAAGTATGTCTATATAACAACTACAGGCGGCAATAATAATCAATACGTGCAGATAACAGGCACACATCTCCCCATCAACTGTAAACAAGAAGGGAATAAATGGATTAACAAATATAGTTCATTTGATAATCTCCACAGCATGGGTATAAACTTTGTTATCCCTAATTTCTACCTGCATAATGGTAATTATAATTTTACACTTACCGTATCAGCTGACAAACTGCATAACACATTCTACATCAACACTGAGAAGGAGAGTGCAATATACGGATCAATACAGAATCATACTACAGGTAACATAGTCAATGTAAACACAAATCTATATATTGAAAATATGAACAATTCCATAATGAATACAATAAACATTAAAGATGGTTATTATTATTACTTTGTACAGCCATATACAGAATATAAGCTATATTCAATGAATAATAGTAATAACACCCTTAAACTAATAGATACAATAAGCAACAAAAATATAACTTCCGGCAATAGTTATCGTAATGTAATATTCAGTGATGAATTATGAACCTCAAATCCCATTATAAAATAATAATTTCGATTATAATTGTGATAATACTATTCCTGCCACTGATTATCTACTATTACCCATATAATAATACATTGTTAAGATCAGATCCACTATAATTCAATATGGGGAATAGGGGATAGACAACGTCCTATTTTGCATTGGATTGGACAAACTGTAGACGTAGATAGTTTTGTAATTATGTTACACGTTCTGAAATTCCACAATATTATACTAAAACTGACTAACGATTAAATAGCAAGTAAAAATTAGCCATAATGCAGATGTTTTTCAAGGAAGGCCTTGCACGTATAGGCAAATTTTCAACACCGCATGGAGATATAGAAACACCTACAGTAATGCCTGTAATCAACCCAAATTTAAACTTTCTGACAGAGGAAGAGTTAAAATCAATAGGGATTCAGGCGGTAATAACTAATAGTTATATTATCAAAAGAACGGCATCTCTTGAGCAGGAAGCACTAAAATCTGGGGTGCACAGATTAATAAATTTTGATGGGCCTATAATGACTGATTCCGGCACATTCCAGAGCTATGTTTATGGTGACATAGAATATGATAACAGGGAAATTGTCCAGTTCCAGAAAGACATAGGAAGCGATATAATAACTATACTGGATATATTCACAAAACCACAGGACAGTTATGAACAGGCCAAATCAGCAGTACAGGAAACCTACAGGCGTCTGAAGGAAGTAAACACCAGTGATGCCATAATAGCAGGTCCAATACAGGGTTCTGTGTATCCGGATTTGAGAAGAGAATCAGCAAAACTCATGTCTGAAGCATCCTACCTTCCTATAGGTGGCGTTGTTCCACTTCTTGAGTCATACCGGTACAGTGATCTGGTTAATATAATAATTAATTCAAAGATAAATTCAGATTTTTCAAAGCCCATACATCTGTTTGGCGGGGGCCATCCCATGTTCTTTGCCTTTTCCGTTCTTATCGGTGTTGATATATTCGACTCAGCGTCATATATTAAATACGCAAAGGACAACAGAGTGCTCTACACAGAGGGTACAAGGAATCTTAAGGAAATACGCGATTTTCCAGAATGGAGCCCACTTTTCAATAAATATTCTCCAGTTGAACTGATAAAAGCCGACGAAAAAACCAGGCTAAAATTACTGTCTCTTCATAACCTGAAGGCAATATTCAATGAAATAACTGAAATCAAGGAAAGGATATACGAAAATACACTTTACCAGTATGTGGAGGAAAAATCCATGGCACATCCTGCACTCTATAAAGCCTATATGGAAATGCTGAGCCACAATCTGGATCCTTTCTGGAATCTTTCCCTTAAATCCCCCCTTTACTTTTTCAACTCATCTACATATAAAAACACTTTTATCAGACGCCTTGTGAAATTCACTGAGGCATATGTGAGAAATGGCAAAAGAACAATTCTAATAGGCTACAGGCAATGGAGGCACGGATTTCCGGTTTCTGAAGATATACTCAGGACATATGAAACTACAGATTATAACTTTCTTATAGAGTGGAACGATATCTTTATACCTATGGAACTGGAAAATACCTATCCGGTAAGCCAGATGGTCCCGTCTGGGATACCTGACCACAATTACCGGGATGAGTACATAGGATGGCTAAAATCCATTAATCCAGAAATATTAGTTTATGATCCTTCACTGGGAGGCGATGAAAAGGTCAGGAGTTATACACATTCAAAAATAAATGAGGTATACCATTTTCAGTTCAATTCACATAATGACCTATTTCTTGATTCAGATAAAATAATAAAATCAAAGGCAACCGGGCATATCCGCAATATAAAACGGGGCGACAGAATAATAGCAACTATGCGAAATGATGGGTTTTTGACACTGTCTATATATGGCGGAAAGCTGTTAAACGGAATGTTAGATTTCCCCAAATCACGTGTAATCGTGGGTGGTGACAGTGGAGAATTCAATTCGCAGGGATTCAATGTATTTTTCAAATTTGTGGAGGACTGTGATAGAGATATAATTGCAGGAAATGATGTAATGGTTACAGACAGTTCAGGAAATCTTTACGCAGTTGGCCATGCAACTGTATCAGGCAAAGAGATGAAGTTTTACCGTAATGGAATAGCAGTAAAGGTGCATGAGGGAATTAAAAAACTGTGATTATTCCAGATTAATACTCTCTGGTATATCGCCAAGTATGCCACTCAGGGTTCCGTCATTGCTGCTTCTGTTGTATATATGTGTATAAATCTCTGAAAGTATGGACTGAATCCGTTCTCCGCTTACATTTCTGATATTTTTTCTTGAAATTATCATAAGTTTCATCTCCTGTGATTTATTGTTGTTTCTGGGTGGGAGAAAGTATTTGAAGCCTGTCAGAGTCTTGGCTCCTGCTTTTCTGTAGAATTTTATCCTTGCCATTCTCTGTTTTTTGTTGTCGCCTTCCTCGGGGTTCTCAACCTCAAATATCATATGATTAAAATCATTGTTTTCCCTGATATCGAATATTCTCTGGAGAAACAAAGAACCGATTCCCCTTCCCCTATAATCTTTTCTGACAGCTATATAATCCAGGAATAAAAAATCGCTATCCCTGACAGGCCATATCATTGAAAATATTACGGGAACTCCATTATCCATGGCAATAAACATTTTTTCATGATTTTCCTCAATATTACGCTTAATATCTTCTATGGGTCTTTTTTCTCCCTCAGGGAATGCTTCCTCATAAATTTTTATGGCATCATTAAATTCATTATCAGTTTTAACCTCAGATATAGTTATATTATCCAGCATAACAAAACATTGGCTTTTGATATATGTAGATTTTGGTTATTTATTAGGTATTTTTGTCATTATGCACCAAAAATTTACCATTAAATATACTTTCTCCAATATTTTTTACGATAAATTTAATTTATTATTGCAATACCCAATAGATGATTAGACCATGGATTCTGGCTATGGACCTGGACGGAACTGTCTGGGACCATTTGAACATCTCCGGTGTCAACCCACCATATACACGTTTGGACCCTATGCGCATCAGAAATTCTGACAATGTCACCGTGACAATATTTCCGGAGGCAATAGATTTTATAAAATGGGCCCGTGAAAACGGAGCCATTACAACAACACTGAGCTGGAACCGAAAGGACTATGCCCAGGAAGCCCTTGAAACCTTTGGCATATGCAGCCTTTTTGACTATAATTCCACTGATCACACCCCGGACAAAGATCAGAGGCTGCTCAACCTTATGCTTATGCTGAAAGAACAGGGAATAGAAATTCCTGCGCAAAGGGTTGTATACGTGGATGACAGAGATCTGCATATGGATGCAATAAGGCATAATATAGGAAATATAGTTTTTATAAATATCTGGAAAACCATCAAAAGTTATCGTGAGGCCATGCAAGTCGTCAAAATAAAAATACTGGAAAGCTGATTTTATTATTACCTGAGGCACAGGATCATTAATTTATGAAATATTTTAAATATTTAATAACCATGTAAATATAAATATGCCGGCACAAATTCCAGTAATCTGGTTCAAGAGCAATAAGGATCCGCAAACCTCTTTCGCAGGAAGCCTGTGGATAGCCATACACACACAGATATATAATTATACGCATGTGAATGACTATATTATGAGGATAAATAATATAGTCAAGGCACTGTCATATAGTGATTATTTTGGGTTTCTCATGGACAGTAAAACACTTTCCAATTTATCCGCATTAATTAATAAAAATTTGCGCAAAATGAAAATAAAGGAGTTCTATTTTTCACTTACAGAGGATAATGATGTCCAGAAAGCAATAAACTATATGGAAAAAGGAAGACCAATTGTCATCGGGATTCCATACTATTCAATAGACCCATTTGTAAAATATAGGGTTGTCAACAATAATATACCGGAAAATATTAAATATTACCTTACTGCCTTTAATTATGGCGATCAGATACTATTGATTCCCTCATTCCAGGGTGTGGAATTGAAAACAGGGTTGGATGATTTTTACAATAGTAACAGTGAGATCGTACAAACCATGGGCATAGAGGAGTTCGTAGGCCATTGCGGGAAGATAAAAAACGGCATCGAAGTAATATATGCCAATGTGCTTGCAAAGAATGGAGAAGAGGTACGATCCTTAAATGAATATTAGGGTGTTTTAATGCTAGAGGTAAAAAACTATATAACAAAAAAATACGAACAGGGAAACGATAATATTGAGACACTAATATCATTAATGAACGATTTTGTAGCCGAAACATATGGCAGCTCGGTTGCGGTAGATGGAGACTCAATAGAAACCATAGAAAAATTGCATGCATATATCGATGTTTTTTATTCCGAAATCCTGGAGAACACCCTGCTAATAAAGAAATTCAATCACATATTTTACATCACTGCGGAACAGATTAACGGAAAAGCGACATTTACTGGCCCGGACAGAAAAACTGCAGTTGGGATGCTGGATACCGTAAAATCATCACTTGTCAGTGCTGGAGAGATAAAATTAATGGGAATTATAGCGAAAAGGCTATCCAGAGTGGCCGAAATCCAGATGTCATTAACTCCAATACTTGAAATACTCCGTGAACTTATGGATAAAAATAGAATTGTACTGGTTTCAACCAAAAAAAGTGATATGAAGCGCCTGAAATATTTCAATGAGATCAACGATCTTAAAATATTCAGTTATGAATTTAGATACGATGCATGCATTATAGAGCCAGGCATAGAATTTAGCTCAACAGCATCATCTGGAATAGAAAGCTTATTTTCGTATGTTATGTCACACAAAATTTCCTACATGTCTAATATATCATCCATAAAACCATATTTAAGAACTGCCTATTCATATTACTCCATATGTGAGCTTGCCGGTTCACCAATGGAAATAAGCATGGAAACCCTGCGTGATGAATACCTAAAATTATATAACAGGCAACCTGATCTATTGAAGTTCAAAAATTACGTTGAAGCATTATGCGATTCAGACATTTTTACAAATGTAAATAACAAAATAAAGGGCATAGATAAAATATTTAAAAATTTTATAGAAAAATAAAAATTTAGTTAATAGTTTTTGTATATTCTTTTTCCCTTGATACTTCTTCCATTGCCCTTCCCTTTGGCTCAGGAAGGAGCAGTATAGTCATTACTAGGGCTATTACGGAGAATATGGCCAGCACAGTCATAAGCACCGAAAGGCCAGTTACTATTATGAAAGCATCAGCAAAGGTACCTAGAAAGGCTCCAGTTTTCCCTCCAGCCGCTGACATTCCTGTGCCAAATCCTCTTGTTGTCACGGGGAATACTTCTGATGGGTACACAAATGTTGTAACATTTGGCCCAAACATCATGAAGAAATAGCTCATGCCGTAAACTATCAGGAACTCGGCAATATAGGCAGGTGTATCTATTATCGGGAATAGTGCAAGTATTCCATATGATACTGCTAACATCACAAATCCCGTGATCTGTATTGGCTTTCTTCCCAATTTATCCAGTGTGAATGTCGCTAGCCAGTATCCAGGCAATGCCGCTACAGTGAATATTAGTGCTGCATATTCAGTAGATCTAATTAATCCAGCCAGTCCCGTTGCTGTTATTAATGTCGCGAATATCCTGCTCGACATTATGGAATTTCCATAAAATGCCCAGTCCATGAGGAACCATGTTCCCGCTGTTCCTATTAAAGTAATAAGGAATTTTCTATCCTTAAATAATGTATACCATGGCGTATTTACTTCCTCTTTTTGTGTAGATACAGCCACATTTATACCTGTATAGGACTTGAGATTTTTTGCGGCTTCTGCTGCACGTCCCTTAGCAACGGTATACCTTGGCGGCTCTGGCATTTTTCTCCTGTAATATACGACTATAGCAGGCGGAATAGCTCCCACTGCAAGCATTATCTTCCATGTATCGACCAGTGGAATTACATGGGTATTCAATAACAGTACAAGTGCAAGCAACGATGATGTTACCAGTCCTATGCTCTGCATTGAAAATACCATTCCCACATATTTTCCCCTGGTTTTCATATTCGAATATTCTGCCATAATCACCGAGGATGTTGCATAATCTCCGCCTATTCCGATTCCAAGTAAAAATCTCCATCCTATTAAAACCCATGGATTTTTGAATGACAAAAAGGCGCTTCCAACCGCTCCTATGACAAGCAATACCAGTTCCAGTCCATAAATAGCCTTTCTACCTAAATAATCCAGAAGCCTGCCGAAGGTCAAGGCACCCAAAACCGCGGCTATTAGGGCTGTAGCTCCAATAAGTGCATCCTCAGTTTTGGTAATGTTCCATCCAACCATTGGCAGGATTGCGATTACGGTTCCAATAATAAATAAATCATAGGCATCTGTAAAGAATCCCATTCCTGCTGTGAGGAAAGTCTTAAATTGAAACCTTCCTGTAGCATTATTTAGTGCCTGATTTATTGTATTAATATTTCCATCATTTTTGTTATCCATATTCTCAAAAGCACTATAGGTAATAAATGAATAAATATTACCCATATAGATTATATATCACTATATATTCTATATATTTGAATGCATAGAATTTTTTGCTCCAATATATTTGTGAATCGTCTCCATAAGCATGGCTATAACTATTATAGCGCCGCCCAGTATTATATCTAGCGTCGGTATTTCCTTAAGTATAAGTATGGAGGATATAACTGCAAACACTGGCTCTCCAACGTAAATTACACCAGCTGCTGTAGGTTCAATGAACATTAAAACTCTGGTGTTGATTAGATAAGCGAAAAAGCTTGCAAAGAGGGCAGTGAATATTATTGTAAAAATTACAATTGGCTGTAAAAGTCCGGAAGGTTCCCAGCTGAATGGCAGAAACAGGGATGAAAGAACACCAACAACCAGTAGCTGATAAAATGTAAAAACCATGCTGTCAAGCAATTTTGTGTATTTGAACACGTAGGCAGTTTGCAGTCCATAAAAAATAGCGCATATGAATGTAAGAAGATCCCCGAAGGAATCGGCCGAACTGAATTTTAGAGACGACATAAGAATCAGGCCTATGAAGCCCACACTGACGGCAATTATATCAATCTTATTCAGTTTTATTTTCAAATACAGGAGCGATATTACCGGAAGAAGTACAACATACATTCCAGTGATAAGCCCTGATTGTGATGGAGTCGTATATTTCAGGCCCACGGTTTGCGTGTAATATCCCAAGAAAAGCAATACACCACCTATCAGTCCCAGTATTATGTTTTTTCTCTCAACCAGCATTTTATTTTTAAGTACCATGGGAAGCATAAGTGCTGCAGAAAGAATAAATCTAAATGAAAGCAGCATAACCGGGCTTATATAATATAATGAAAGTTTCATTATGGGAAACGTGGCACCCCAGATCACCACAACCGAAATTAAAAGTAAAAAATAAAACAGTTTGCCATGCATTCATCGTTAAATATTTCATGGCTAATTAATTTAATCAATTCTTCCTGTCCAAAGTCAAATATTGTGGCATTTATCCACCAAACAGGAAATATTTAATAAGTTTAGGTTTTCTCATGAGAATTGAAAATACAACCTTTGCCGGATAATCTATATCTCCCAGTGAATTTATTCTGCGTATAATATCCTCTGTATCAATAGTTTCATATATTTTATTCAGCATTGTATCGTTGGTGCTTATCCTGGAAAAGTATCTCTGGATTTTAGAATCTATATAAAGTTCCCTGCCTATTTCATGTTTCCATAGTTTTTGATAGTTCTTTAGCCTTTTTTCAGAGAAATCATTTGCCTGAAAACTCTGGTCTATAGCAGCGTATGCATTTTTTGCAGAAATTATCCCTGTGTATATTCCACCGCCTGATAATGGCTTTACAATTCCTGCTGCATCTCCAAGAAGCAATGATCTGTTTCCATAGGTTTTTTTAAGATAGTTTATGGGTATTGGTCCTGCATTTATGCCAAGTATCTGTGACCTGTTGAATTTTTTGTTTATATTTCTGAAATATTTTATGGCCGTAACGTGGTCGACACCCACACCGATTCTTGTAATTTCGCCTGATGGAACAGCCCAGCCAAAAAATCCCCTGCTATTTTCTGAACCTATGAAAACATTCACATCATCCTGATCATCGAGATGAAATGATGAATCCACCTGATACGTAGATATAATTTTCTTTGGCCTTTCATAATTGAGTGCATTTCTTATCTTGCTGTTTGCCCCGTCCGCACCGATATTATGCCGGCCTTGGCATACTTAATTTCACCGTGCTCCCTGTATTTCACTTCTCCATAAAAATCATTGACCTTTGCATCAAGTACTCTGGCATTTATTCTTGTATCTGAACCGGAACCAATAGCCATTGCTGAGACGTCTTTGTCAAATTCATCTCTGTACATTACTATTGTCTTTTCTCCCTTTGATATATGTATGTTCTTCCCGTTTGGAAAGAAAACATTTGCACCATGTACTTCATTTACCTTTGAACCTGAATTTACGTATTTAAAAACTCTTTCCGATACCAGTCCTGTGCATTCAACAGGTTTCCCGATTTCTTTATGTTCCTCAAGCTGGAGGACTTTATATCCATTTTTTGAAAGTAAATAGGATAAATATGAACCCGAAGGTCCTGCACCGGAAACAATAATATCGTACACGATAAATGATATTAATCTTATATTTATATTATTACAATCCTATGAGCAGGGAAGTTCAGAGCTTAACGGAGAAAATGAATTGCAGAATATTTATTATTTCATAACTTAAGACTTAGAAATAAGTTCTTGCAAAACCGTCTGGACCGTGAGGAATGTAAACGAATATTAAGCAAAAGTGAGAACCTTTTTTAGTTGAGAAAAGTATGTCAGAAATAGGAATAATAGAAAATATTTATATTATCTCACACTACGAACTATGATGCAGGCAAGAAAATTCCTAACCGATCATAATAGAATATTTATACCATTAATATCCGTACTTTATTCTCTGATGGTATTCACAGTATCCATAGTTTACGCCTTTTTGCTCGTGCTTATATTCTCAATTCCTGTTATAATATTCCTTTTGATGCATTTCTTTGGGATGTACAAATTCAGGCCGAGGCTCTTTGGAGGTTTAGTGATACTTATTGTAGTGCTTATGATAGCTGCCGGCATCTATTCTACATATTTCTACGACCTTAACGGCCAACATAGCCAGGATATACAAGGTACCTCTATAGGAAATCAATATATCTCCATTTTCCGGGGTGGATAAGAACTATAACATTACGGTAACAACAAATTATACCGGTTCTCTAAACAGTTCCTATCTCTATATATATTCTGAAGGTGTATACAATAAAACTGTGAACTATTCAAGTATTAATCATACAACAAAGAATGGCATTACCACAATGTATTATGACACTAAATTGCCGTCAGGACTTTATGATGTCAACTATACAATCTCTAAAAACCTCACAATAACAAGTCCCGGCCCCGTAAACGTTGGAAGATTTACCTTCTACGAATTCTACGTTTTTGCTCTGACGTATGAATATATAGCCCGAATAGGGATACTATATGTTATAGGAATTGTCGTGGCATATTTCATTGGAAAGAATAATGTTTTAAAGAAGTGAATTATATATTTTTAAACTATATAGATATTTATATATAGTTATTACAGATATATATAAATGCAATCAATAAGAAAAATACAGCTAACGGGTGGGTCAACATATATTGTTTCACTGCCTTCAAAATGGGTTAAAAGCAATAACCTTCAGCAGAGCAGTGAGGTAAAGATAGAGGAGTCGCAAAACAAGCTTGTGCTCTATGGAAATGCCGATGTGAAAACGGAAATAGAAAAACATTTAATTTTGAATTCAAAAATGGATTCCAAGAGCATGCAACGGGCTTTAATATCCCTATATATTTCTGGTTACGATACCCTTGCAATAACCAGCCCATACTATATAAGTGATGAAACAAGGGAATCCATAAAAAAATTTTCAAAACTTGTAATAGGCATAGAAATTTTCGAGGAGGATTCTAAAAAAATTGTATTGCAAAACGTTCTGAATTCAAGCTCTTATCCCATTTATAATTCAATAAAGAGAATGTCACTTAATGTGGAGTCAATGATTTATGATACCATAAAGGGAATCAACGATATAGACAACGATTTATTGAAAAATGTCATAGAAAGAGATGATGAAATTGACCGCTTCCAGTGGTACATATACCGTGAGGTAAAGGGGAAAAGCTGTGAGGATCCTAACAGTATATATTATCTCATAATATCCAGAATACTTGAAAGAATGGCAGATCATACTGTAAATATATGCAAGATATGGCTACAGAAAAGTGATGTTGATACACCATACAAAAAAGTTGTGGAGAACCTCTCATTTTCACTGGACCTGTTTAAAAAGGGAATGGCACTTTTCTACTCCAAAAAATATAATGGACTCAACGATATTATATCATTCAAAAAAACTATCATGAACCAGAAGATGGAATTGCTCGATCTTGGGAAATCGTCGGATATAGCCACCATATCATTTTCATCTGAGGAGATATCCAGGATAGCATTATACTCCACTGATATTGCAGAACTGGCTATGGATATGGTGCTGTCAATGCAAAATGAAGTAGCACTATGATTTTTTAAAATTCATGATTTTGCATCCATTATTTTCTCCAATGAAGATTTTTGTGGTAATTTTATGGAATATACCCACTTCAACAACTCCAGGAATCATTTTTATTTTATCCTCCAGTGTCACATCGGTAAAATCAAATCTGCAGTCCAGTATGTAGTTCCCGTTATCACTTTTGAATTTTTTACCATCTCTGAAAGTGGCATCACAACCTAATTTCTCAATATTTTTTTTTGTCACGTTTTCCATGAATGGCAAAATTTCAACCGGTAAGGGAAAACTGTGGAGTCGTTCAGAAAATTTCGAATGATCAGCCATAATATACACATCCCTGCTGTTGTATGCAACTATCTTTTCACGCACAAGTGCACCGCCCCCTCCCTTTATCAAATTTCCATTTCCATCAAATTCGTCGGCTCCGTCAAAATCTATTTCTATGCCTTCGAGGTTATTTTCGATTTTAATGCCGTATGATTGGGCCAGATCAGCAGTTCTCAATGAGGTAGGCACTCCTGTTATGTTTGTAATTTTTCCTGATTTTACAAGTTCTCCAAGCCCATCGATAAAATATTTGGTTGTTGAACCTGTCCCGAGCCCAAGTTTCATATTGCTATGAACATATTTTAATGCCTCCATGGCAGAATTTCTTTTTTCATCCTCATACATGGCCTTATATTGTATTTAGATTAATTAATATTATTTAAATAGCTGGAGATTGTTTTATCCTGAAATGAGTTCCCTAATATACCTGTTGCTTCTCATATAATTTACCTCTCTTTTCCTCATATGCCATTGATGGTATTACCACAGGCCTGTCATCTACACATAATGACATATGCCTTCTCTCATAATTATAATAATATACTGTTTCATCCCCTGAAGTAAGGCCTTAACCTTTTAATGGTATAATTCAACCTCTCTAATTTTCCATTAGTCCATGGATGATCTGCCCTTCCTATTATATGTTTAATGCCATTGTCATCCAGATATCCTGTTTTCTAATCCCTGTTTACCTGCGGTTCGTCTTTTGCAACCAGTTCAGTATCAAGGAAATATTTTAAGGACTTCCGTATTATTAAATCCAGTGTTGTTGGCGGTATGTTTAGTGTGGCAGAAAGTTCAAGCAGGTTTATTCGTTTTGGTACATCAAAAAATCCCAGATCATAAGCTTCCTTTATGGTGAAAAGGGATTTCCTGTCAACATTTGATTTCCTGTAAATATTCACGTATACCTCATTTCCTGTAATCCGTTTCAATTTTTCTGAAAGTTCTTTTACTATATCCACACTGCTCATGGACATATACCAAATATTATTCCCCTCTTCAATTTTTTCTTCCTTGGTATAATCTGTCCCATTGTCTCCAGCGTATTTTTTCATAATTCCCAGAATTGGGCATTCATGGGTTATCAGTTTTATTATAAGTATATTGCCATTGCTGAAAAGCGTCTCTACATCAACGATTTCCTTGCTAGATTTCAATGATTTCAGTATTTTATCCAAATCCTCGTTTTGATAATAAATCTCGGCTATCTCATGAACCATGCCATCATGCATTTCCTTCTTGATAACCCTTGAATTTACATTGAATTCCGAATACAACCCGCTCAGGGAACAGCTTTCATTTTTTATCTTGAATTTTACATCCATATGATCCCATTCCTTTATTGTCTTAATTTGTCTAATAGGTATGAAGTATATGCTTTTAAATCTTTATAAATTTTATTATTCAGTAAACACTACAATTATATTATCTCTTTCAATCTTTTATACCTGTTATAACAGCCCATGATTTTTTGAAGGATTTCCCGTCCCATTCTATCCCAGAAATGAACCCGTCACGTGCATTATTGAAATATGCCCGGGATTCTTTCCCCTCAGGAGAATCTTCCTTTACAGGGTAAAGCCACTCTTCAAATGTCATCCTCCTGCTGTATACCCTGTATTTTATATCTTTGAAACCTGCATGGGAAAGTATATGCTTCCATCCCTCCACAGATGCAGCATGCATATGTGAATGGTCTCTTATTCTTTCAAAGTTGTTCAGATCATTTATAATGCTGTCTGGAGCCGTCATATCGTCTATCCCAATTCTGCCATTTGCCCTTAAAACCCTGAATGCCTCACTTGCAAATTTATCCTTGTCTGCGAAATGATGTGCAGCTCTCCTGCATGTAACAACATCAAATTTTTTATCTTCGAAGGGCATGGAGTCAACATAGCCTTTCACGGTGATGACATTGTGCAAATCGTTTTCTTTTGCCAGTTTAGCTGTTTCTGACAGCATGTTATCTACCATATCAAGTGCATAAACTTTTGATATACTTTTAGCCATTTCGATGGCTGTGAATCCAGATCCTGTTGCTGCATCAAGCCCAATCATATCGCCTCTGAGGGAAATCATTTCCATCAGGATTTTCAGATCATTATCCTTTGCGTGAGACTGGCTTTTAGCATAATTTTGGGAATTTTTAGAAAAGAATTCCTTTGTTTTGTCATATTCATCCATGCTAAAATATATCTAAGAGCTATATAATAATATTCAAGGAATGAGCATAGGATGCTATGGCACCTGAGAGTTATCGAGGAAATAGGATTAAAAAACTTGGCATTGGCATCAAACAGAAAACTACTTCCAAATACTGATGTTAGTACGGTTAAAAAAAATCCCAACTTTAAGAAAAGTTATGCGAATTAAAATATGGCTCTTCCCACTTTCCTGTGGGTTGTTCCAGGGGGATGAAA
Source organism: Ferroplasma sp. Type II (assembly GCF_000496155.1). Lineage (NCBI taxonomy): Archaea > Methanobacteriati > Thermoplasmatota > Thermoplasmata > Thermoplasmatales > Ferroplasmaceae > Ferroplasma > Ferroplasma sp. Type II. The sequence goes on along the minus strand of NZ_KI542721.1, from coordinate 6,994 downwards.
TCTAAATAATCCAGATATTACTGGAATCATGTTGCACGGTTACCATGACATAGAGTCGTTGCCTTGAAGATCCAGGGAAATGGCGATTGTGTGTGAAAATTGGTGATTTTTGCCATATAAAAGTATGATGGCCCAATAATGTAAAAATCAATAACCAATAACCAATTCATGCGTATTATTAACTTAAATTCTTTATAACTCTCTCATAGCCACAATGTCAAAAATATACAGGGGAAGCAGTATTCCTGGGATTTTTAGAAATTTATAATGTCGGAGAAATGTCAATTATTAAAAAGTTCGCTTATAGACATCATCATGGGATCCTATGTCTACTATAATTACAATGCATAAATTCTCATCTATTTTATACACCATAACCAACCTTTGCCCATCTATCTTAACAACATTATAATTTTTAAGCCTGGCTTTCTTATGCTCCGGCCTATGGGGTTCAAACAGTTAATAAATAGTATTATATATATTTGTAATATGTTGTCATAAGTATCATGGGAAAACTCTACACCATAAGGGATGCCTGTAAAATACTCCAACTCAATCCGAACACACTCAGGAAGTGGGACAGGGAAGGAAAGATCAGGTGTGTCAGGCTCTCAAATAACTTCCGGCGTGTGCCTGAGAGCGAGATCAATCGTATACTGGGCATAAAAAATAACAGGATGTCTTTCATCTATGCAAGGGTATCCTCACATGATCAGAAAGCCGATCTGGACAGGCAGATTCAGAAATTGCAGAAGCATATCAGGAATCCACAGAAGCGCAGCAAAAAATTGAAGCAGGCCAGAGGAAGACAGAGAAGAAGGATAAAGGATGCTTTACACAAACAGTCCACCACAATAGTGAGAGAACATCCTGATGCCTCCTCTGTCCTCGAGGATATGAAAGGCATAAGAAAAAGTGGCGAGGATAAGGGGAAGAAGTTCAGGACACATCTGAACAGATGGCCATATTCTGAATTCCAGAAGATGATAGAATACAAATCGCAGAAAAAGACAATATATGTGAATCCACGAGGGACCTCCTCAGAGTGTCCCGTATGCGGTGAAAAGGTAAAGCACCCAACCTGGAAGATATCTAAATGCGACAACTGTGACCGGGACTACGACAGGGACAGGTTGGCCTCACTGGCCATAACCCTCCGTGGCATCGATCTGTGCGGAGACCCGTTCCCCGTGAGTGCGTTGGCCTCTTGGCAATCTATGAAGAATGAATACCTGTACATCAGAGATTAACCTGAGATCCCTGAAGCAGGTTCGACTGAGACTGCCTACGCTACGAACTGGACAGATGCACAACATTGCACAATGTCTTGAGAACGGTTCATCTTTTATCTTCATTAATTTATTTTTAATCGAATCTTTTGTAGTTTTATCTTTAATTTTCTTCAACTCTTTGTCGATTGCACTTGTATCCAGGATATAATTATTGCATGCCATAAAATCGATTAAAACAGATGCTCCAATTCGGAGTTATCTTTAATCAGATGTTTCCCATAGACACCATTTTTACTATTATCTTTATCTATTTTTTCTATTTGTTTTAAGAATTCCTCTGAATTTATTGTTTTATAATACCATGCAAAATCGTCAAGGTTAATTTTATCGTTTAAATTTTTTGCCTCTAAAAAAGGTTCGGTTTTATCTGCAAGGACCTCTAATTCTTTCCCGTTTTTATCGGAGTATTTTTTTATAATAGAATCTATCTCATTCGATATTTTCTTTGGGATATCAATTTCTTCGTCTTGGTTGATATACTCTGACTCTTTAATAATATATCCACCTTCCTGCCGTTCTCCCACCATGATGTTTTCATCCAGATCTTCAATTTTTGGTATATCTTCGGAGTATGGGCCATAATAATAATGCTTGTAAGATAAATCAGAAAGTCTCTCACCATGTTTCTTAACATATTCAAATTCGGTAAGATAGGTTAATTTTTGTAACTTTTTTTGGGGCAGCGGTCCATATCTGCTTAAAATATATTTAACATATATTGCTCCATTTATTTTTCCCATATGAATAAATCTAAAAAGTGTATTAATAACTTTTCATTTTCTAAGAAAAATATATAATTAAATATAATTATTACATTATATAATATTATTTTTATATTACAAAAACTGGATAGAGAGCATATAAATAAAAATAATTTCAATGCGATTTATCATTATTTACATTGAATCTCTATCATAATGCGGAGAGTGGGATTTGAACCCACGAATCCCTACGGAAATGGACCCTAAATCCATCGCCTTTTCCTAGCTCGGCAATCTCCGCACCAACTGTATTATGGAACTTTATATATAATTTATTAAACAAATTAAAAATAGGAACCATTCATATTGAATCATGATTAAACCTGAAGACTCTCTTATAATACTTGTAAATTACAAACCTGAATTTTTCAGGCACAGTTTCAGTAAGATGGAATTTTTAATGGGTATGGACTACATGAATAATTTCAGGGCGAGGTTCAAAATTCCTGTAATATTCACTGAAAGGGAACTGTATTATCCAGTAGGAAACAGGGATGTACTGAATTTACGGAACCGGAAGGAGGAAAACAGAATGAAAAACATGCCTCCAGACTCTGAGTACGACAAGGGTTTTATGGAGGAGTTCAAAAATAAAATAGAGGTAAAAAACCCAGTAAAAACTGAAAAGGAAGATATATTCTATCACAGTACACTGGAGGACGAAATCAGCAAAACAGGAAGAAATACCATACTACTCGGTGGATTCTTCACAGACAAGGACATATTCATAAGTTCAGCAAATGCAAATCTGAGGGAATTAAATACCCTAGTGGTATCTGACATTACATCAACATATTCTGAAAGGTTGTATTTCCAGAGCCTGGAAATGATAAGCCAGTTCGTGGATGTTATAGATACAAGGGATCTGGGAGAATACTTTCCATTATAATTACAGGCAGGAAATTAGGCAAACATTTTAAACCCACAATGTATAAGAGTTTATGCTTGAACAATTATTCAAACCAAAAAGTATTGCCGTAGTTGGCGCTTCATCGGATAGCCTCAAGGTTGGAAACATAATATTCAGGAATATCACATCATCATTTACCGGTAAAGTTTATCCAGTTAACAATAAAAATGCCAACATTGGTGGATTTACTGCATACAAAAGCCTTACAGAGATAAAGGAACCGGTCGACCTGGTAGTTATAGTAGTCCCCAGGGATGCAGTACCTGGAGTTATGAAAGATGCAGCCGAAATAAAGGCAGGCGCTGCAATAATTATAACATCTGGATTTAAGGAAACGGATCAGCATGGTGCTGATCTTGAAGACCAGATCATGTCCATAGCAAGAGAGAATAATATAAGGGTCCTCGGACCGAATACCATCGGGCTCATAACCCCTGATGTGAATGCAACCTTTGCCTTTGCTGATGTTAAAAGGGGAAAGGCTGCAATTGTTGCACAGAGTGGCGGGCTTGGAGTATACATGCTGAATTGGGCACAGGAATCAAACGTTGGGATAAGCTATTTCATCAGTCTTGGAAATCAAGCAGATGTGGACGAAACCGACGCATTCCAGTTTCTTTCAGCCGATGTGGAAACAAGATCAATCTTCTCATATATTGAGGGTGTCTCATCAGGGCAAAAGTTTCTTGCCACAATACCTGATGTTACAAGGAGAAAACCCATCATATTTCTGAAGGGCGGTATTGGCAAAACTGGTGCAGCTGCTGTAAAAACCCACACGGGAAGCGTTGCAGGTTCTATGGACATATTCCGTGCTGCAGTGCGGACAGTTGGAGGGATATTTGTTGACAATATAGAGGATATGCTGAATCTGGCAAAAATCGTTCTATCTGCGGAACCAGTATCCAATGATGTATTGATAATCACAAATTCGGGAGGTCATGGAGTACTGACAACAGATGCCATAGACAAGGAAGGCCTGAATGAAATAGAATTGCCGGAAAGGGTAAAGCATGATCTGCTCAGTGTGATACCCGAGCAGAGCACACCAAGAAATCCCATAGACCTTTCAGGGGATGCAGATTACGCAAGATACAACAGTGCCTTAGGCATGGTAAAGGATCTGGACTGCACAAAAATAGTCATAGTACAGTCATTGCCAATGCTCACATGTTCTGATGTTGCAAAGGCAATAGTAAATTACCGCGGCAAGGGAGTAATAGGTGTAACAATGGGTCTTGACCAGAACGCTGCCTCTAAACTGCTAGATTCGGTTTCAATACCTGCCTTTATATTCCCAGAGGACGCAGTACGTTCAATTAAATATATGGTAGACCGCCCCAATCCAATCAAAAAGATACGTACTGTAGAACCCATAAACCAGGCAAAGGATCTGGTCAGTGGGAAAAGCTATATTAAGGATTTCGAGGCAATGCAGCTAATGGATATATACGGAATAAGGACTCCGGCCTATGCAATTGCTGAAAGTGTCCAGGAGGCAAAGTCAAAATCTGATGCTATTGGATATCCACTTGTAATGAAAATATCGCCTGATACTCCTGTCCATAAAACGGATGTGAAGGGGGTAATATTGAACGTGGAAAAGGATATGGTAGAGCATGCGTTCGATGAACTTAACTATCCACGGACAATCATGCAGGCTCAGATAACCGGTGCGGAAATATTTGTGGGTGGGATAAAGGATCCTGTATTCGGCCCCTCAATAGTGGTTGGAATAGGCGGCATATATATGGAAGTAATAAAAAGCCTGAGTTATGGCATATGCCCTGTATCGGAGGATGAAGCATACCAGATGATAAAGGAGAGCAAAATACTGGGCATGCTTACATCAAGAAACCGGGATTACGATATAAACAGCACGGTTAGAACCATATCCAAAATATCCAATATGATCGTTGACCTGGATATAAAGGAAATGGACATAAATCCACTGATGGTCAATGAAAAGGGAGCATTCGCCGTTGATGTGAGAATAGTACTCTAAAATTATTTATAGAAAGATATTATCATTCCCACGAGGAATATAATTCCAATAAATGAATTGGCATTAAAGAACGACACCCTGATGGTCTTCAAATTGGAAGGATTTATTATAATGTGCTGATATATTATTAATCCTATGATAGGCACAAGAAGAATATCGTAATAAATATTTTTTACTATGAGGGCGATACAAATAAAAAGGGCCATTGTAAATACATGGAAAAGGTTGGATATGATAAGCCCACCCTTTAGCCCGAATTTAACATTCAGAGTTTTCAGGTTGTTTTTTCTGTCATAATCCAGATCTGGTATAGTGTATATTATGTCAAATCCTGCAATCCAGAAAGTAGATGCAAGAACGACAAGATATATTATGAGGGGTGGATATACTGGGGTTATTGCAAGGAAACCGCCCAGTACACCGAGCCCTATTGTAAATCCCATGAAGAGGTGGCGCCAACATGTGATTCTTTTCATGAGTGGATCGGCAATGAAGAATAATATTACTATAGGAGAAAGCTCAAAGACTGTCATGTTCAGGAAATATGTGGAAATCTCAAATAGGCCTATAAGTGACCCCGCTAGAATATATGCATCCCTCATTCTCATTCTTCCTGCTACCAGTGCCCAATCTTTTTTTCTCGGGTTGATTCTGTCATAGCGCAGCCCCAGTATCCTGTTTATGGACATACCTGCCCCTCTGGCGCTTGTGGCAGTAATGAGTATTATTATATATTTTAAAATATGATAGGTACCCCCGGATGCTATTATAGCACCTGCATAAATAAATGGCAGGTCGAATACTGTATGCTCCAGCTTTATGAACTCTGTAATGTCTCTAACTTTCATTTACTGCCCGCATATTATAAAATGGTTAATTAATACTAGCTTTGTTTCTATGGGAAAATTGTGGCGGATAAATAATCACTGTTGTGCCCTTTCTCATTGAAAACAATAGATGCCTAACAGTTTGTAATTCTGGTTCTAATTGCAGTTTACTGGGCTGATAAACAATAAAACACTAATCTTCATTGAGGAGAGAAGGATAAAAATTAGTGGTCTCGTTGTTTCCATTTCTTTTATCGTATATTATGTCTAATACGACATTTGTATCGAGCAAAGAAAAAGTCATTATAACACTCAAATCAGAGAAACACTCTTAGATTCGTTTAATAATTTTTCCACTTTTTTAGGAACTCTATGCATATTCGGAGAAATAAACGTATTTAATTGGCTCATTCTATCTATGATAATTTTTTCATTCAAAATGGAATTTTTATAAAAGTAAGCAAGTGTTACTGTACTGAAAACAGTTGACAGAATTTCAGCAGTTATTATAGTTCTATCTATATCGTGTTTCTGCGAATTTTTTATATTATCGGCAAGAAATTTATAAAGGTTAACATATAAATTAAAATAACTATAGAACGCATAATCAAGCTTCCTTAAATTTTGATTGGTTCTAAATTCCTTATGCATATCATCGCTTATTTTAATTGTTTTCGTTGCCATAGTATAATAATATTCTTCGTACAATGATTTCTTTTCCTTCCATTGTAATTTATTTATTTCATCTATAATAATTTGAAAATTGGAATCAATATTTTTGATTTCTTTTATAAAGTTTTTTTGTTCACTTTCAGTTATCTCAAAAACATCTATATTCTGATTAAAAATTTTGAGCAGGTATTCAGTTATTTTCTGAAAACCTTCCTGATTGTAATCAAAATATTCTTTTGTGATATGCTCAATAATTTTCATTAGCCTGTGTTGTTTAGGAAATTTTGAAATTAACCGCTCTATTGGCAATGGAAAATAATTGATATTAATAGAGTCAAAGTCCATAAATGCATATATGAATACTGTATTAATAATTTTTGCACTCTATATGACGGTTACATACAGTTGACGCTATAATTTTTTTATATCATTTCTTATTGAAAACACTGGGTATCAAAAAGATTGATACTGTGTTCAAAAGGGCCAAGAGCGGGAAGGAATACTATGAGCTTGTTGATGGAGAAGAA